>JAISEA010000012.1 GCA_031264475.1 Treponema sp.
GCAGGACTTGGAGACGTAAGCATGGCAAGCGTCAATGTCTCCAATCAGCTTACTTTTGTCTTCATCGTCATCGTGAATGTGATGTGCGGCGCAGGCGGTATCTATTTAGCGCAGTTCAAGGGGGCGCAGAACATCAACGGTATGCGGGATGCTTATCGGTTCAAGGCGCTCTTTGCCCTGCTTGTGGCGGCGGTCTACTTTGTCTTGTGTTGGATCATTCCTGACAAGATGCTTGCGGCGATGACTATCGGTAATAGCGCACAAGAAGAAATCATCGGTATAGGTACAAGTTATCTCAAACTCACGTCTTTCACTCTCTTCCCCATAGCTCTGTCCTCAGCTATCGGGAGCGCCTTCCGCGAAACAGGGAATCCAAAAATCCCGCTGGCTATCTCCGCGGTCGCTACGCTGGTCAATACGTTTGGAAACTGGCTTCTGATCTACGGCAACTTGGGCGCCCCACGTCTTGAAGTAGAGGGCGCGGCTATTGCTACGGTTATAGCGCGGTATTTCGAGGTTGTTGTATTCCTGTTATATGTGCATCGAAAGAAGACGAACTTCTTCACCGGGTTCTTGTCTTTATTCAGAATCAATGGACGTTTGGTAAAGGAGATACTCTCAAAATCTGTGATGATGTTCTTGTCGGAAATCTCGTGGATAGGGAGCGAAACTATTATGACTGCGCTCTACAATGGGCGGGGCGGGGCGGAAACGGTTGCGGGTATGGCGGCTGGGTTCACCATAGCGAATATATTGTTTCTGCTTTTCGGCGGTATATGGACCGTGTCTGCAATCATTGTCGGCGGGTCTCTGGGCGCGGGTAAACTCGACGAGGCGCGTCAAAAAGCTACGTGGATAAAGTCAGGCGCGGTCGTGGCTGGCGTGGTCGTGGCGGTTTTGGGCGCGGGACTGGCGCTTCTGTTCATTCCAATGGTGTTTTCAAACCTTACGGAAGATGCGCGGCGTATCAGTCTGGGGCTTGTGTTCGTGATTCTGTTTTATCTGCCGCTCTGGTGTCTCTTGAATGCTCTGTTCGCTATTTCCCGTTCCGGTGGAGACGCGGCGATGGGTATGTATGCGGATGTGTCGGTGAGTCTCATCCTGCTGATTCCGGGCGCTTTCGCCCTTGCCATGCTCACCGGTCTGGGTCCCGTGCAGATGTTCGCTGTGCTGAAAAGTACCGACGTCATTAAATACTTCATCGCTCGTTACTTCTTCAACAAGGAGCGTTGGGTGCGGAATTTAACGTTGGGTAAGGGTGATTGATCACTGTTTGCGTTGAAGTCGCCTTCTATTGAATAGACGTTCCTGCGTAGGTGGGTCTTCTATCGGAAGGAGGCGGCGTATATGTACAAATTAGCCAATTTACCGTTGCTTTTAGCCTGTGGAACCGAAGCCGCCTATACCACGGTCTGTTTCGGAGAGCACGTCTGTTTCCTCAAGTTGAACCCGCGTTATCGGCGCGAATACAAGCTGGGCTATACGGTCTCCATCGTTTATAACGACGGGTTGATCGCCAAGGTTGACGAGGACAATAGCTACCTCCCCTCGGTAATCCGAGTCGATAGTGCCCGGCGCGTTTAGCACGGTAAGCCCTTGTTTGAAGGCAAGCCCCGAACGGGGTCTTACTTGCGCCTCAAAGCCTTCTGGTATCTCAAGCGCGAACCCGGTGGGTATGCGTGTCCTTTCCCCGCTTAGGATAACGACTGGCTCCGCAAGCATGGCACAGACGTCCATGCCGGCAGAACCCTCTGTCTCATACCGCGGCAGGCGGGACTTGGGCGATAGCCTGCGTATCTTAATTCTGTTCTCCATGCTCGAATCATACGCAATATAACGCGAAGTTGTCAATATCAGCTGTTTTACCTTTCACAAGGTGCCCTATTGAAGGGGATCAGGCGATACTTACGATAAAACTTACTAATTTCAAGAAATATTTTTTATTTCCCCTCTTGACTCTTTTGCCTTTTGCTATATACTATAACAAAAGGCAGAGTTAAAGATATGCTATACCGAACAAAAATGAACATAATAAATCGTTCTCAGAGCGTTTACATGAATATATATAAACGCGCGGTTACCCCCCCCCCCAGATTCAATTTTCTTTAGCTTATAATCATTCTATATATAAATATACTCACAAAATTAGCGTAGTTTTCTCGCGCTTTTTCCTCGTCATTATCCCATTGAATAAGAGTCTTATCATAAACGATAAGACCGTTATCACAAGTGATAAGACCACTATCACAAGTGATAAGGACACTAATACAAGAGTTAAGACTACTATCACAAGTAATAAGACCATTATCACACGTTATAAGACCACTAACACAAGTGTTAAGACCACTATCACAGGTGTTAATGACACTATCACATCAAATAGCGTTCTATACAACCAACAAAAAAGGAGTTGCCTATGAATCCCATACCTGCCAGAGAAAAGGATTTTGTGGACTGGAGCTACAATCTTATCGCCGTATCCATAGTTCACAAAACGGAATGGAAATTGTCGGAAGACAAGCTCACGGAACTGCAAACCTTACATACCGCGGTGAAGGCTCTGCATGAGTTGTGCCAAACCACGTCCTATACCAAGCTTGATATGCAGGTGAAGAACGAAAAAAAGAAACAGCTCATCTACCTTGAGAAGGTCTTCGTGCGGAACAATTTACAGAACAACGATGCGATGACCGACAATGGACGGACGGCGTTGAGGATTCCGATACACAACAACAAGCATACGCCTGTACCTGCGCCGGATTGTATTCCAGAGATCGAGATAGAGACGCCGCACCTGCGGACTGTGCGGATCAGGTTTCGGGACCAGCACGCGGCGCGTTGGGGCAAACCCGCGCGCGTTCACGGGCTAGAGTGCGTGTGGGCGCTTATGGAGACGCCGCCTGTCAAGGTGAGTGATTTACTCCATTCGGAATTCTCAACGCGGAGTCCGCTGGAACTCGTGTTTGAGGAGGACGAGCGGGGAAAGAAGGTATTCTTTGCGGCGCGTTGGGAGACGGGCGCGATGAAGAAGGGGAAGTGGAGCGATATATTCAGCGCGATCATTCCCTAGTCGGTCAAGAAGCCGCCTTGCGCGGTTTCGCATAATACAAGGAACTTGCCCGTAGGGGCGGTTTATAAGATGCAAACGCTCGTTGAGCGTGCCGCTCAAGCGGCATTGATATTTTATGGACATGGAGGCGGGCATTATCCTGCCGCGTGTGTATACAGGTAAAAGGTTCTGTATACAACGCAAATTGAAAAAGGAATGTTTTATGAATACTAAAAATTGCTTCAAACAAATGATGGCTTTACTAGCCATGCTTTTTGCGGGCTTGTGCGTAACGCCGAGGGCGTGGGCGCAGTATGCTGGTGCAGGTGAGGGACGTGTCTATATAAGGATTTTTACCTTTGCGGAGATAGTAAATCCTGTTGTTGACCCTGTTCTGGTAGATAAAGCTAACGCGGGGGATGTTGTTGACAGGGCGTTATCACGCTACAACATATCAGGGAATTCCGGCACACTGCTCTATCGCGCGGTTCAAACAGGTCTATCAGCTCTCAAAGAAGACAGCGCTGGTTTTCCCGACGATGTTACGTCCATCAATCTTCTTACCTTCACGGATGGTCTTGACCAGGGGTCTACAATACCTTCTTTACCTCCCATAGGAAGGGAGCGTATCAGCTTTGCTATGAAAACTTCTGATGAATCTAGGCAAATCCTCCGGGGACAGTTTGATGATCTTCAACGAGATGGCATAGCTTTAAGAAGTGGTAACAGGATACCGGTTAATGTATACTCAATCGGACTCATGGGAGACGACGTAGCGGACGAAAGGGCGTTTCAGCAGAGTTTGCAGGACATTGCCACCAGCCCGGCTATGGGTATCAAGGCGGATAACCTCCAGATGGTAAAAATGGAATTCGATAGAATCGCCCAAACCTTATCTACGAAAACGAGCATGATAGAACTGTCTATTCCAGGTCCCGCGCCCGGTACAAAAGTGAGATGGACTTTTGACGTTCCCTCAGCCAAGAAAACAAATAATACTAGGTATAATCTCCCGGAAGCCGCGCTCGGTTCGCGGTATTATATTGAAGGCGACTTTGACTATGACGTTAATGGTACTCCTTTAATGAGGAATATCGCGTATAGCGGCGTGTCGTCCAGGGACCCGGCGGGAAGCACGATCAGAGGCGGACCAAACCGTAACAACCCGGCAATGGTGGACTTTGTTTTTTACGAATACAAATTGGAATCGGATTCAAAGGATGACGCGCAGGATGTGCGTGAGTGGATCATGGAGCCCGGGAGAAACTGGCAAGCCAATGTTGAGACAGACATGGGCATACAGGACACGGTGAGGCAGTCAACTGCGGTGATTTACATTGTTTTGGATCAGAGCAAGTCTATGTCATCACAGGGTATTAGCCAAGTCAAAGAGGCTGTTAAGGATTTTATAAATGTATTTGTTCCTATAAAGGAGTCCACATCGGCGCCTCGCACGCCGGTTACCGTTTCAGTCCCTTCGCCATCGTCTGCCCCTTCGCCTGCCCCTAAACCTTCGAGTAACCCGCACCATTACTTCTCTTTGAACTCGTTTGTCACCGTTGTTAATGATCTTGTTGGCGCTGGTTTTGGCTTGGGGTATGAGGGAGCTTTGGGGGATTGGTTCTCTATGGGGTACTACGCCGGCGTGGTAACCGTAGGCAACTCAAACACAGATTTAGCAGGCACCGAAATTTTTGCAGGAGACTTTCTCATAAAGCCCCGGTTGTATCCGTTTGGGTCAGCCGTCCGATGGTTGTTCCTGGGCGCAGCACTGGGGTACAGAATAGGACAAGAAGTAACGAAAGAAGAAGTCTATCATAATAGCGACTACAGCTGGGGGTATGGCTACAATACTATAGAAACTCACTATAATGATATTTCCGGATTCATCATAGGGGTTGAGGCGGGGGTAAAATTTGCCTTTTCCGGCTTGGGTGCAGGGCTTGAGCTGGTGGCAGGATACACCTTCGGAGACTACGGAGGCTTCAAGTTCGGTACAACTTTTGGCATCACATGGTAGCAGACTAGCAGACCAGCGTGTAACAGAACGCTGGTCTGTTGCCCGGCAAGGAGGCATGGTCGGCATGAAAAAAACGTTCTTCTTTATATTCAGTTTTCTCATTACCTTTGCGGGGAGCATTGCCGCTCAAGCCTCCCTGCCGCTCAAACAAGCGGTGCAGCGGGCGGCGGAAAATCTGGAAGCTCATCTCAAGAATGGTACGACGGTTGCGGTGCTCAGCTTCGCGGCCCCCACCGAGGCTTTTTCTGTGTATGTGCTTGATGAACTCACTGCGGCGTTGGTAAACCGCAAAAAGCTCATGGTGCTTGACCGCAAGAACCTTGATGTGGTGAGGCAGGAACAGAACTTTGGGCTTTCAGGCGAAGCGGACGATGAGGCGGCAATACGGATTGGGCATTTCCTGGGCGCACAGGCTGTTGTTACCGGACGGCTGAACCGCATAGGCGGCGCATACCGTATGGTTATTCAGGCTATTAACGCGGAGACTTCCGCGGTGGAGGCATCTTATTCCTCTGACATTGCCGCGGACGATCATGTTGCCCGGCTACTTGAAGGCTCGGCACCGGAGCCTCCGCCTGCGTCGCCCCGTGAACAGGGGTTAGCGACATTCTCGGCTGACGAATTCGGCGGGGTGTGGACCGCTGTGGTGAGTTATGCGGCAAACGGCATGAGTTATCGGGACGCCTACACCATTGAGCTATACGAAGACGGCGCGTGCTGGGTTTTTGTTCGTGATGCGGACGGCGCTATGCAGACCGGTGAGGGTTACTGGTCTGCGGAAAACGGCGTGTTTCACCTTGACTGCGACTTTACCGGCCCGTCAATACCAAGGCTTGAGTCAATACGGTGGATGAGCAGGTATGCCTTACAAAACAATAACCGCCGATTGCGGATAAACGTGAAACCCGCGCCGAATGTTTCGGGCGTGGCCGGGGTAATACTTAACAAGGGGAAGTGAGGATGACTATGAAAAAACCTGTTTTTTGTTTGGTTTTGGGGTTTTTGGCGACTATATGTTTTGCACAAAAGGCGATTCTGATAGTTCCGCCCTTTGAGAACCGGCGTTCTAATCTGGACGCCGCGTCATTGGAAAATATGCAGGATTATCTCATCAACGCATTTATCAATGACGGGCGTTTTCAGGTTCCGGACAGGAACGCTTTGTCCCTTATGACACAAGAACACGAGTTTCAGTTGAGCGACTGGTCAGACGACAGCAAGAGCGCCTCGATGGGCAAGGTGTTGAATGCGGACTACATCGTGCGGGTCATAGCCATGTATGACGGGGTTGCCAACATCCTCACGGCGCGGCTTCTTGATGTGAATACTGCCGGCGGACTGTCTGCTGGGGAAATGGAGTTTACGAATCAAAGAGACGCCCGCATCAAAATGGACGATTTTGTTGTCGATATACTCAAGCGCATCGGCAGAGGGGCTTTGTCAACAAGCCGTTCCGCTGCTATTTCCATCGAGATAAGCACGAAAGCAGGAGGCGTCCTCTATTTTCAGGGCAGCGAGACGGCAACCCTTTGGGATAATGATACCTATACCATCCCTATTGACCAGCCCGGCACGTATGCTGTCAAAATGGTTTTTGGCAACGGCGGTGTGGCGGAGCGTTCGGTGGTCATTGCTTCCCGCGGAGTAACGAGGGTTGACTTTACCTATTATGTAGGGGCTGCCGGTCCTGCTGGAGGCGTCATATTCTATGATAAGGGCAACACCATAGGCGGGTGGCAGTTTCTTGAAGCGGCGCCCGTATCAACAGAGTTTGTCGCATCGTGGGGAGCATATCTAAAAACTATAAACAACACCGAACCCGCTATCGGTACAGGTAAGCGAAACACAGACCTCATCGTATCTTTCTTACGCCGGACAGGGGAAAGCGGCAAGGCGGCTCAATTATGTGATAATCTTGTCTATGGAGGCTATAACGACTGGTTCCTTCCCAGCAAGGACGAGCTTGATGTCATGTATAAGAATCTTAAGCTGAAGGGATGGGACAACTTTGGGAGTGGATGGTATTGGTCGTCATCAGAGATTGACAGAGGTTACGCTATGGAACAGCAATTCAGTGATGGCAAACAGGCTATCTATCTAAAAGATTTCTCAAGCAGTGTGAGGGCAATTCGGGCTTTCTAATTTTCCTGCAAACAACGCCCCGTGGGAAGTCGTCCGGCACGCTGGTGTGCAGAGACAACGCCGCCCCTACCAACGCAGAGGTTCCGCTTGTTTACAAGCGTAACCGTCAAGACGGGGACAGGGGCGCACCCTTTCGTACAACAACCATTGCGAAGTCGTTAAACACCCGAAGGGTGCGAGGACAGCGACGCCCCTAACAACGCGGAGGTTCCGCTTGCTTTGCAAGCGGAACCGTCATGTCAGTGGAAGCGGCACCCCCTTTCGGACAACAACCCGTGTGAAGTATTTAAACACCCGAAGGGTGGTTGACAAAGGTTGGGCTATCAAAGATACTTTTGTGATATAACTCATCATTAAACTTAACATGGAGAAAGACAAATGGGTGATACAAGAGGATTCTTGAAAATCAAGCGAAAGACCGCGGGCTACAGACCCGTAGAAGAGCGTATCAATGACTACAGTGAAGTTGAGGCGCAATTACCCGATGCCGAGCGCAGGGCGCAAGCAAGCCGATGTATGGATTGCGGGGCGCCGTTTTGCCATTGGGCGTGTCCTGTAGACAACGTTTGCCCGGAATGGCAAGACAAACTATTTCGTGGGGAATGGGAAAAGGCGTGGATGCTCCTGGAAAGCGTGAATCCGTTCCCTGAATTCACCGGGCGTGTATGTCCGGCGCTCTGTGAAGCGTCCTGTGTGCTTGGGTATAACGACGAACCGGTAACCATTAGACAGAA
>JAISEA010000111.1 GCA_031264475.1 Treponema sp.
AAGGACGCTTTCCAATTCGAGGCGTGGATCGTCCAGCAGTTCGGCGGAACGCCTAACGCCAAACAGCGCGGCGATATGGGGCTTGACGGCAAGTCCGCAGACGGCACGCCGATACAAGTTAAACGGAGCGATAACATCGGGCGCAATGTGATAGACAATTTCAAGTCAGCCGTTGAACGGTTTGACAAGAACCTGCTTGAGAAGAATATCGCGGCGAAGAAGCCCATCGGCTATATCATCGCCTTCTCCTTCGGCAAAGGCGCGATTGAAGAGGTCGCCCGCCTGAAAAACAGGGAAGACCGTATCATAAGGCTGGTAACGGTTGAGGAGATCGTGCCTATCGCCACGACGCCCGCAATCGGGGTACACATCACCGAGCTGGAGAAAGACGAGAAGGGTAACCGAAAGATAGAGCTGATTGCGGTGGGGCAGAGCGCGGCAGGCATCGAGTTCTATAGCTGGGATTTTACCTATAGCGCGGAGAAAGGCTTTAAGCCGTCAATTATCATTGACAAGGAAGGGAAACAAACCCAGCTATTCAAGACGGGAATACACACCATAGCGGTTAAGGTCGTTGATAATGACGGGCTTGAAAACGTGGAAGTCATCAACCTAAAAATCAACGGCGCGGTGGAACAGATTAAGTAATGCCCCTATTACGTCGGTGTCAGCCATCGCCGCTATCCTTATTAGGGGGTGGCGGAAGACCGCTCTCTGGGGAACCGTAGACAGGGGGGGCGCACCACAAGGGCGTCTGTGTGCCGTCCTCCGTTTAAGGAAAGACGCGCCCCCCTCCTAAAAGTGAGCAGTGAGCAGTGAGCAGTGAGCAGTGAGTAATGAGTAGTAAGTAGGGTGTCAGACAACGCGGAGGTTCCGCTTGTTTACAAGCGTAACCGTCATGTCAGTTGGAAGCGGGTCCCCCTTTCGGACAACAACCATTGTGAAGTATTTAAACAGGCTTCGCCTGCCCGAAGGGTGTGCTACATTAGACTCACAGGGTCTACGTCTACTTCAAGGTAACAACGGGAGTCTTTCGCGTTGTTGTACGTGGAAAGAGCGGAACGCGCCGCGCTGTGGAGCGTGGACATGGTCTTCCCGCGCAGGATGAGCTGGTACCGGTAGTTGCCCGCGATGAGACTCAAGGGACACTCCGCGGGACCGAGCGCGTCCGCGTCCGGCGGTAAAAGGGGCAGAGCCAGAGACGCAAGCCGTTCAATCGCCTTTGCCGCGCGTTCCATGTCCTTAGAACGAATGGTGAACCTTATGATCCGTGAAAACGGCGGGAAGTTGAGCAGTTCCCTCTGTTGAAGCTCCTCCGTAAAGAAACCCTCCACATCAAGAGCGCAGGCTTTTACAATCGCCGGGTCTGTCGGACGAAACGTCTGTACAACAACCTTGCCGTCAGGAAAGAACCTCCCAGACCGTCCCGCCACCTGCACGATCAGCGAAAACGTCCGCTCTATCGCGCGGAAATCAGGAATGTGCAAGCCGGTGTCCGCAAGCACCACGCCCACAAGCCTTACGCCCGGAAAGTTCAACCCCTTGGCTACCATCTGCGTTCCGAGGAGCAGATCGAATTCACCCCGCCTAAAAGCGTCCATTGTCTCCTTCAGACTCCCCCCTTCCGCGACCGCGTCCGCGTCTATCCGCCGCACCCTCAAGTCAGGAAACGCCGACTTCACCTCCTCCTCGACGGACTCCGCCCCAAAGCCCGCGTAACCCGCATTGACAGAGCCGCAATTCGGACAAGCCTTGGGCGGGGTTTCAGAATAGCCACAGTAGTGACAGACTGCGCGGTTTCGCGCCTTGTGATAGGTGAGCGAAACGGAGCAGTTCCGACACGCGAGTTCAAAACCGCAGTCCGAACAGTGGTAGAAATAGGCGAACCCTCTGCGGTTCAGGAAGAGAATCGTCTGTCTTCCCATCAGAGCGGTCTTACGAATCTCCACCTTGAGTTCCCTCGTGAGCCTGCTGTCTTTCTTCCCGAAACTGGCGATAGTTATCTCCGGCGTACTGCCTCCAGCAAGGCGCCGCGTGAGGTTTAGTCTCTGGATGCGGGGGGCGGACGAGGGGACGTTGTGTTCTGTCATGAGGCGCCATGCTTCTATCGAGGGGGTTGCGGATCCCATGAGGAGTCGCGCTCCTTCGCTGGCGCAGAGGCGCATCGCTACCTGCCGCGCGTGGTACCGTGGGGTCGAGCCGCTCTTGTACGAGCCGTCATGTTCCTCGTCAACGATGATGAGTCCGAGGTTTCGCACGGGCGCGAAGATCGCGCTTCGGGGTCCCACGACGATTCGGACTTCTCCGTTTCGTGCGCGGAGCCATTCGTTGAGGCGTTCTCCCGGCGTCATGCCTGAATGGAGGGTCGAGGCGGCGCCGCCAAAGCGCCTGTTGATGACTTCGGCGGTCTGTATGGTCAGGCTGATCTCTGGCACGAGGTAAATCACCGACTCGTTTCGTCTTATCGTCTCCTCAGCCGCGCGGAGGAAGACTTCGGTCTTGCCTGATCCGGTTACGCCGAACAGATACGTCATGGGTTTCTTGGAACGAGGCGCGGCGCCTTCCGAAGCCGTCATTTGGTCAGCGAAGATCGCGGAGAGCGCGGCGGCTTGTTCGTCTGAAAGGGTCGGCGTAACCTCGTCCATGTCCGCATCCGAGAACGAAGGGAAGGGTTTCGTCTTCTTGCCTGACGGGAGTATGGTCGCAAGCGCCTCGCCGAAGGCGCAGAGGTAGTAGTTCGCGATCCACCGGGCGAGTTCTACCTCTCTTTGGTCAAAGATGGGCGAATCGTCTATGACTCTCGTGATTGGCTTTATCTTCTCTAGCGGGAGGTCTGGCGGGGGCGCGGCTTTTTCTTCTACTATGTAGCCTACCTGCGTCGAATTGCCAAAGAAGACTCTGGCGCGTTTCCCAACCGCGGCTCGTTCCTTCGCGTCTTCTTTGTAGGTGAACGTTGCGTCTATGGGTTTGTTGAAAGCGAGGTTGAAGTATCTCATTGCTTCGTTTCCTTTTTCACGGCGTAAACTTCAAAGGTGTCGCCTAAACAAAACAGACGGCTCACAATGGTTAAAACCCTGTGGAGGATTTGGTTTTTACGGGCGAATCTGCCCAAAATGGGGAAGCGTTCTGGGTGAATACCTGTGGTTATTACCTTCTGTACTGAGAAACCGAAGCGTCTGAGCAGAGTCTTGATGGTTCGTGGATCAAATATGGTGTAATGATCCAAGGGGCTGTTCTCAAGGAAGGTCTTGCGGCTCTTTCGCGCTGAAATTCCCGCGAGGGACGGGGTTGAAAACGCCAATACGCCGTTTTGCCTGAGCAGTTTACTGCTTTCTGTTAAGACTTCGCCTGCTCTCTCGAAGTGTTCTATCACGAACCAGAGGGTTACCGCGTCGTAACGCTCGGTCAGGTGTGCGGGGAAGGTTGTGCAGTAGCAAGGGATGTGGAGGGTGTCTTGTACATACTGCGCCGCGTCTTCAGCGGTCTCCAGCCCGACAGGCGTAAATCCAGCCTCCTTCGCGGCAACGAGGAAGGGTCCGTACGCGCATCCTATGTCAAGAAGGCTTGGGGGTTCCCCTGCCCTCCCCCACCCTATTTTCTTGATCCGCGCGAGGCGTTTTCTGCCTATCTCAACGAGGTTGGGGAAGTCTTCGAGGTAGGTCTTCCCGTATTGCTGTTTATACGCCTCGAAAAAATAATCGTGGTTGTATGCAATGGGTGGCGCGAAGAGCGCGGTCATAAACACGGTCTTGCATACGGGGCATCTTCTGTAAGTGCGGTCAACGAAACGCGCCAGCGTGCGGGCGGCTGACAGGGGGTTGTTGCCGCAGATGGGGCAGTTCGCTCCGTGTATCTCTAGGCGTGAAAGGGTCGCGCTTAGGGATTGGGGATTTTCTATATGGTACTTTTCTGCGAGCGCGTGGTTGTGTTCTCTGATGTGGGGAACGGAAGTCTCGGTCAATAGTCCCAGCTTCTTGAGGGTCAGAAACCCTGCCTTCCGCGCGAGGTTTTCGTGGTAAGGGGTGGGCGAGGCGAGAATTACCGGTGTTCGCGCGCGCAGGCTCTCAAACGCGGTTAGTCCGTAGTGGGTTACGACGAGGTCGAATTCAACGAGGCGTTCCGCGAGGTTTTGCTCTTGCTCCCAGATTTCAACGCCTGCCTCTTGGAGTTTCTTTCGTTCCAACGCGCTGGTTTGGTTTAGCGCCCCGAAGATAGCGGTTACCATAAAGCCCTGTCCGCGGAGTTCTAGGGAGATAGGCGTGGTTAAACCCGCGGCGTCTTCCGCGCCGAATGTTACGGCGACCGCGTTTTTTCTCAAACGCGCTGGCGAAGGGGCTGTCTGTCGCTCTGGGTCGTTGGCGAAAAGGAGGCTGGGGTTGGCGGCGTTTGGTTTGCTTCTCTCTATGTTGGGGAGGATGTCTATGAGGAAGTCAAACTTCTTGCGGAGTTTGCCGCCTTCGTCGATTCCAATGATCGGCGCAATCTTCCTCCACCGCGCGAATTCCGCGGGGCTTGTTCGGAATTTGTCGAGGATTATCGCGTCCCACTTGTCGTCTTTCAGGTCTGTGATGGCTTCCTTGATTTCTAAATCAAGGCGGTCTATGTAAACCCACGCATCTTTTCCTAAGGCGCGGAGTTCTTGCGCTATTCGGACGGATCGGGCGATATGCCCCCCGCCTTTTCCTTTCTCAACGCATGGCACGATGATGATTTTGAGTTGCGGCATGGTCTCATTCTAGCATAGAAGGAAACTTATAAAAAGATACACCCGAAGGGTGTTTAGACGACTTCACATGGGGTGTTGTTTGAAAGGGGGCGCCGCTTCCACTGATCTGACGGTTACGCTTGTAAACAAGCGGAACCTCCGCGTTGTCTGAAACCTCTGACACTAACCACTACTCACTACTCACTTTCAACTTTCATAGGAGGGGGGGCGCGTCTTTCCTTAAACGGAGGATGGCACACAGGCGCCCTTGTGGTGCGCCCCCCTGTCTCCAGCCCCCCTTCGGGGGTCTTCCGCCACCCCCCATCCATCTCCAAACCCGCAAGCATGAGCAGTCTATCCTGCAAACGCACCCGCAAGGTGTTGCCATCCCCGCAAACATAGCAGAGGCACAGATAAACGCCGCCTAGGGTGCGCTACCACCAAAAAGTACACACATGATTGATGATTTTTTTCATTTTTTCTCTTGACTCTTTCTAATACTATGGTATACTTAACGATAGTTTGATGCTGACTTGCACTTATACGACATCTGCCGACTTGTGTCCGCGTGTTACGTTCCCGTGTCCGCGTGTTACGTTCCCGTGTCCGCGTGCCGCGTTCCCGTGTCCGCGTGCCGCGTTCCCGTGTCCGCGTGTTGTGTTCCCGTGTCCGCGTGTTGCGTTCCTGTGTCCGCGTGTTGCGTTCCCGTGTCCGCGTGTTGCGTTCCTGTGTCCGAGCGTCGTATTTTTGGGTCAGCGTAAAAAATACTTTGATTAAGGAGAAATTTATGAGTGATTATATGCCGCGTTCTGAGGTGAAAATTCTGGATTTTATAAAAAATCTCATCGCTTATTTGGAAGCAAACGCTACCAGATTGGGCATCGCCGCCACTGTCATTACCGCGCTTAAAACTTTACTACTGTCGTTTGAGGCGGCGTTGGAAAAAACAGGTCTGCCTGAAACAAGTAGGCTGGATACCGCCACAAAAAACGCCGCGAAGAATGAACTGTGTTCCGCGACACGCGACTTCGTGAATGTCAATATCCGTTACAACAAGGCGGTTACGGATATTGATAGGCTGGGGATGGGACTGCCGATTCCTGACAAGAAGCCGAGCCCAATTCACCCGCCCACGACCACCCCGATTATCGAATTGCGGCTTGAGCGTATTAGGCAGGTGATCGTCGCCTTCAAAAACGACGGGTCAAAGAGCTGGGGCAAGCCCGCGGGCGTGCACGGCGCGGAAATCCGCTGGGCTGTGCGTGATCAACACAACGTAAAAGACCCGCCTATCGAGCCTACAGACTTGGCTAACTCGTCCTTCGCCACAAAATCCCCCCACACAATGGAGTTCTCCGGCGCTGAACGCGGTCAGACCTTAGACTTGTGCCTCCGTTGGGAAAACAACGTCGGCGATAAGGGTCCCTGGGGCGAAATCTCCAGCGCCATCATCCCTTAACACCCGAAGGGTGGTTTAAAGCTTCCTGCTCCGCCCCACCTTGTTGCGAGTATGGTAGAGAACCGAAGCGAGGAGGGCGCGCCACAAGGGCGACTGTGTGCCGTCCTCCGTTGTGGAAAACCGCGCCCCCCCCCCTTAATATCAAACTGCTCCGCCGCCTATCGGGGACCCCCTTTCGTACAACACCCCGTGCGAAGTATTTAAACACCCGAAGGGTGTTATTTTGTGAATTTGACGGAGAGGATTGCGCTTGCCGGTAGGTTTATGATCGCCGACTTCTTATCCTTGCTCAATACAACAGGCTCATCCGCGGCTTTCTTTTCATTAGTGGATATTATCGCATAGGCGGTGCGAGCGGTAAAGCCTTCGGGAAGATTGATTTGCAAGTCGCCTACATTAACGCCGTTGGCTCCCGTGATGGTTGTCGGAGTGAAAATGACGAGACTGAGAGAGTTGCCGTCGAGGGACTCGTAAGCCGTCGCCTTTACGTGAGTGCTGTCTTGATCGTACGTAGTATTGTTGAACCTGTCAATCCCAAGCGCAGTAACGCCGACACGGTTAGTCTCTTTGGCGAACTTGGCGTAATGAGACATGGCATACCCGCGAGGCAGAATCTCGTGGTTAATCGTGCCGTACTCTCCATCGCCGATGAAGCTGTAGAAGCGTTTGCTATACCACCAGATAAAAGCGTTTTCATCGTTCAACCGCACACTCACGTCTACTTCGTTCAAGAACCTCCAAACATAGTTCCACGTCGAATCATTAGGATAGGTAGCCGCGGTTCCAGAATTGATGTTATGTTCCGTCTGCCAAACTTCTTTGCCCATATCAATCGCTTTGTCGTACCGATGCTGGACATCGCCGTAAATGTGGCGCGCTATAAAGTCAATGTGCTTCGCGGCATCGGGATCGTCCAACGCGGCGTCGTTGATGTTCGGATTGTTAGCGGATTCACCGTTCACGGTACGTACAGATGCTATCTCCTTGCCGCCGCCAAAGCCCGAAACCCCGTCAGTAAAATGCCCAACTTGTTTAAAGAAGTCCCGCATTTCCGCAGGCGTCCACTCACAGCCATCATAGGTCGCGGTCCAGTTCGGTTCGTTCTGTATGGAAACGGCGTAAATCGGCGCTCCGTTGTTGAGCATGGTTTGGCAGTAATCTCTGAGGTAATTCGCATAGGTCTGGTAATACTGCGGCATAAGGCTTCCGCCGCCTGTTCGGGAGTTGTTGGTCTTCCATTCAGCAGGCATGGTCCACGGGCTTGCTAAGACGTATCCGCCATACGCATTGACCCGCGCCACAAAGTCGTAATAATCCATGTTGTCTATGCCTTCGGTTTGCTCTCCTTGGTTCTGAACGATAAGGTCCATGTCGGGGTAGAGGCATATACGAAGTATATTTAGCCCTAGTCCCTCGGGGCTGAACATCGTGTCAATGTCTTGTAGTTGCATATCTGGAGAGGTCCAGACGTTGGACATTCCGCCAAAGCCGCGAACATATTGATACTTAGTACCGGTATCAATGGAGACGCTCGCGGAAGGGGCTGTAATCGGTTGATCGGAAATCCGAATCAACGCGGGACTGCTCGCTATGGTTCTCGTCTTTACCTGTTCTGCGTTTTCATTGGTATTGGTAACGACCACGTAATAGTAACCGTCTCCTGTTGTATTGGGCGGCGTATAACTTGTCTCTGTTTGCCCTGCGATGGCGGTTCCGCCGCTATTGGCGAATGAGGTATTGCTGTACCACTGATACGACAGGACGCCTGTATCGCTTACAGTCGCCTCCACGGTCAACGGTTCAATGGGATCTCCACTGCTATAAGTGGAGCTGGCTGGCTGTAAGGTTATAACCGGGGTTGCGGCGTTTCTGACGTCAAAAGGATCGTCAGGCGCTTCTTCTGTATTACCACCGCCGCAACTTGTAAACATAGTTCCGAGTATGGTCATCATGACGAATACTCTTGATAGTTTGTTCATATTATTTCTCCATATTTCAAATGTTCTAAAACTAGAACGTATAGACTACCTGTAGGTTTATCCAATGGGTAGTTTTAAGGGTATCTTCGCGCGCTTTCGCATATTCATTTCGATAATCGTAAACGAGCGCGGTATAGAAGTTGTCTCCGAAATTGAGCCTGATCAAGGGCTGTACTTCTAACGCGAGGTACGGAGAGCCTTCGTAGAATTTATTCGCGCCGAAGTCCTGTTCAAACAGGAAATAGGCGCCCACATTCAGGACGTTGCCAAAGAAGTTATAGTAAAACCCGGGTTTGACGCTCATAATCTGCCGTTCAGTTGCCAGCCATAAGCCAAAACGAACCGTAGCAGTAAAGTCTCGCGGCGCATATTGCGCGTAGAGCCAGTTTTGGAAGCTGATCTCAGGTTCCCCACCGCCTCTGCCGCCTTCTTGCTGGTTGATACCTTTATAATAACCGTTGGCTATTATCTGTAAGCCTTCCAGCAGGTTGTTCAACGCCCGCTCTTCAATACGGTAGACGAATTCGTCGTCGTCCGCGTCAAGAGCGCTGTCAAGCCGGTAAGCGAAGCGAAGATGGATGAAGTCGTTGGTGTACGACGCTCCTACCACTGATTCTTGGAGTATTTCCGCCAAGGTCTTTTTCCCGGTTACTTCACCGCCATTCCATGTGTTCAGTACAAAACCTATATTCAACCCCGGAAGGAAATTTGGTTTTATTTCCGTCCTTACACCTATCTTGGTGTCCAGCTCTGTCCATAGTTCAGGTCCGCCCGCGCCCCAGGGGGAGTCGCCCAGCCTGCCCGCGGAAATCTTGAGTTGGTTGTTGATGAAATTACCGTAGGCGAAGGCATAAGCCCAGTTAGGCATTGACGTATCTTTCCAAACGGTCTGTTCAAAGCGAAGCTTCATGCCTACGTCTTTATGGTCAAGCTGTATGTTTAGGCGGAAGCGTCCTTCTTGAGAGCTAGAGTCCCCCGCGTATTGACCGGCGCCCGGAGCCACATAGCCGCGATCATGAATATGTATATCGGCCGTCTCTGTTACAACGTCTCCTGTTTGCGCCTGCTCCCAATACAAACCCGTCTTTACTTCGCCTGAATAGGTCAGGTCTTGGGCAAAGGCGAGTCCTGTTGTGAAAATAGCCGCGCACAGTAAAAGAATATATTTTTTCATGCAAAATCCTTTTAGGTTTAACAAAGCCGTCTGCGGATTATGCGCCGCAGGCGGCTTTTCGGCTCGCCGCTCCGAGCCGCGGGAGTTCAATTATTCGCTATTCGGCTGTAGGCACCGGCTCCAGACTGCGGGTAACAAGCCCATAGTCTACGTTGAACTTGCACCATAATTGACCAAGCATGGTAGTACCAAAGGGCTCACTAATGTCGTCGGCGAGAGCTTATCCCCGTTATCCTTAACCAGAGCAACGTCCTTGATGTAATACGTAACAGCCTCGCCCTTGCTGCCATCGGCAAGATTATTGGGATTCAAAGTCAAGCCCAGACCAAAGAGGAAGGGTCCGGCGGCATCGGATGCGGGTACCCCTGTACCGCTAAAGGAAGAAGTGTCATACTCTAGGACTTTCCACACGTTCAGCCCGGGATCTCCAAGTATCCCTTTAATAATGTCATCTGCATTGCCATTTGCAATGTTAAGAATCCGTTCGCTTCCCCAATCCCCAGCGGTATGGATACCGTTAGTGAACTGACTGGCGGAGTAATTCCCCGCTATGTGCGCCCGCGCGGAAAGATGATTATAGGACGTTTCATCAGCGACCATGACTGTGAAAGTCATTTTCTTGTAGTCGCTCCATGTAGCGCCTGTGGGTAGAGTAAACTGGTACACCGGGACGCTGGAAGCGGCGGCCCCAATCTTCTCTGCCAGCTCCAGCCCTGTGTAGTCAACGACTTCAACCTTCGCAATAGAGCTAGTAGCGGTCTTCACCTTATCACCGCTTACGCTGTTATTGGTGTTGGTAATGATCACGTAATAGTAGGTCGTCCCTTCCGCTGTAACGGGTGGTATGTACGTGGCATTTGTCGCGCTTGCAATCTCCGTTCCGCCTGTAGTACTGTCCGTGGTATTGGAATACCATTGATAGGTCAAGGTTCCGCCGTCTGCTACAGCTGTGGTTACCGACAGCGTAGGCGCGGCGCTACCACTGGCGATGTCGTACTTAACCGATGAAGGTTGTCCAGAAATAGTCGGCGTTTCAGCTGAGGTTGTAAATTCATGACCGCCGGCGTCTAATGTCGCTTCGCCGTAGTCGGTTACGTTCTGGTAATTAGTATGGGCGATATTGTTCCACACCATCACGCCATTACGAGTGCCGGTGCCATTGCCCGCGTTGATTTGAAGCTCAAAACCGATTTTCTTTCCATCAACAAGGGGATAATTTGCTTTGAATCGCCAAGGAGCTTGGAAAATAACGGCGTACCCTGCTGTCGTTGTCCATGCGGTATGCTCAGTGAGAGCGGCTGTCGCTTGATCGGGATCACCGCTCACTTCGCCTTGCGCGCCTACTCGGTACTGCCCGCCTTTGTTAGCGTAACCTATGTTTTCTTCGTCCGCGAGGTTCTCATTGATAAAGACTTCTACCGAATCATACAGATATTGGTCCGTGGTTGGTACTGATGTATGAACATCCGGATCCGTTACTTCCACATATACCCACACGCCGTTCTCGTCAAACAACGCCTTTGCAATGCCGCTGGTATCTGGGTTCTCCGAAAAAGCGGCTGTAGAATCAGTCGGATATACTTTGTTGATGTTGTACTCTGTGAGATTCGCCCATATCGGGTCATCGCCTTTTTTGTCAAGATCAGGCGTGCCGTACGTGATGGTTGCTGTCTGTTGAAGATTCACTTGAATCTTGTAGTAGAGCTTGGTCGTACCATTCGCCGCGGTTGCTTCGATGTAGAGGTAGTCTAGGTCGTTAAAAGTAAAACTAGTTTCGTTGCCGAAAGTGGGTGTAGCGGTCCCCGTCGCCTTTGCGTACTTGACTGTCGCCGCTGTATCCGCTACCGAGGTTGTTACCGCTACGTTATCGGCGCTCGGCGCATTGAAGAGGAATCTGCCGGCTGTAGCTGTAGCCACTGTCGCGCTTGGGGTCCCAAAGCTGTAAGCATTTACACCGCCGATGCTGATCCCTGTCAGATTCGCGTTTCTGCCTATCTGCACTTCTACCTTGTAGATATTCTTATCTGTCCCGTTCTGAGCTGTTACTTCCACGTAGACAAAGTTTCCATCAGCAAAGCTATCTGTGAGGGAATCGGCAAACGTTGGCGCGCCGTCTCCAATTACTTTAGCGTATTTAACGGTCGCCGTAGAGGAACTCGGAGTAGCCGTTACGACTACGCTGGTTATCTGATCGTTGGTAAGAGATACTGCTCCCGCAACGAGAGATGCGTCGTTGTACGTCGCGGCTGGCGTACCAAGCGTCGCCGAAACATCGCCAAACGTGATGCCGGTCAAGTTGTTATTGGCGCTCTTTGTGGTTACCTGTATTCGGTAGTAATTGACGGTCTTGCCGTCCTCAGACGTTACACGGATATACAGGTAATTATTGGCGGACAATGTGACGGTAGCAGTGTTAGAAAAAGCTGTCGCATTAGGCTTTGCGGCGGCAATACCCACAGCATACTGGAGCTTCGCTCCTGAGCTGGCGCTTACCGTTATCGCCGCATTGGTCAGTTCAGCGGCTGTGTCTACGGTCAGTTGGGCGGTATATTCCGCATCCAGGCCACTGAGTAAAAACTCTTCGTCATTCCAATCCACGTTAGGAATAGGCGTCGGTAATTGCGCGAGGGCATACCCCGCCAGAGTAACGCTCGAAAGTGTCGCCGCTTTGTTCAGGTCTTCGCTACCGCCGTCTGAACAAGCAGAAAGGAATAACGCCGCTAATAATGCGGCTACGCCAATCTTTACAATAGTTCTTTTCATATAAATCTCCAAAATCATTTTTTGGGTATAACTTACCCGTTCATAACTATTCTCTACCAATTACGCCCTAGTGACGTAGTTTGGTAGATACCAATCAAGACTCGCTAAAAATACGTTGTTTGTATTTCCAGAGTCTTATTTCTCGAAATTACGCTCTGCGTTTAGGTTCTTATCCGCTGTCGTTTTTTCCCATGTTACCTCCTTAATAAGCTGTTCTCTGTCAAAACAGAGAGAGATAAGGGTTTCCACAGCGGACAAAGCTTTACAGCTCGCCGTTCCTTTCTGAATGAGACTAACCGCCTATTTGCGGCTTTATGTTGTATGCTATTTCTTTCTAAAAGAAAGAGATAAAGAAATTTGCATCGGGGGGGGGGGGGCCATAGTATTATTTATGATGCTTATATTTTTGAGATTTTTTTTATACATCATGCCTTGAGTATTGTCGATAGTTTTCCCGCCGCACACCGTCAATATAAGAGAACGCATGAGAACTATCTGAAATACCATAAGCTTCTTCATTTTTAATATCCTAATTTTCTCTCGTTATGGAGAGTTGTTTCTATGCTATCAAATCAATAGGACGCTCGTAAAATTTACGCGCCCTTGACCGATCCTGATAATCATAGTTTTTAATTATAAAACGGGTTAAAAATCACGTCAAGGAAAAATATTAACTTTTTTAGGAAAAAATCAATATTCACTTGAATAAAGGGGCTTATCAATAGTATCGGGATTATTCTGCGGCGTCAAGTTTTGACTCCATAGAGTCAAGCCTTAATTCCGCGGTATAATACCCTTATTCGACAGTATAAGGACAAATTTAGACCTTTAGAGTGTACCATTTTTGAGATAAAAGCCGGACGTATCCTCCACTTTGAAAGACGCAACGGCTGTCTCGCCTAAAATGAGAACGCCAGACTGTTCTTCGGTGTTGGTGTCAGACACTTCCCACGCCATCGCCCGCCCACGCCGTCGCGTGCCTCTGACGCCAACCGCTCACGCCGCCGCGTGTCTGACACCGCCGCCCACAATTAGTTTTCACCCATTGCCAATTATTGGGGAATCTCCACCAATCAATTACTAGCGACTCATACCCAATTACCAGCCGCTTATACTCAATTTTCAGTGACTCGCAACTATTTTTCAAATCCCCGCAGTTAGTTTTCAGCCATTGCCAATTATTGAGGAAGCTCCGCCAATCAATTGCCAATTGCTCATACCCAATTACCGATAGATCATACCCAATTTTCAGCCACTCATAAGCAATTTTCAGACGCTCATAATTGAGTTTTTACGCTCATAATCAATTGCCAGCGCCTCATGATCAATTTTCAGACACTCATAATCGATCTTTTAGGCTCATAATCAATTGCCAGCCACTCATAAGCAATTCTCAGACACTCATAAATAGTTTTCAGCGCCTCATCATTGAGTGAAAAAAAGTAAAGAGCAGTTAGAAAATAACAAATAGCAATGAGCAAAGAAAAAAGGAAGACGAGCGAGCGAAGAGCCGAAAGAGGTATCGAAGTGCGACTAACTGCTAATTGCTAACTACTCCCTGTTCTTTGAGCGCGGGTATATGCGAAGTATGTAAAAAATATCCTTGCAAAAAGTAAGATTTGATATATAATTGATATATGATAGGAAAGGATAAGATCGGTCTAATTCTCGCTTCAATACACACCGGTTCGGCGCGTGGAGTATGGTCGCATTTCGCGCAAGCCGCAATAGCTGAAAAAACGAGCCTCTTTGTGTTTCCCGGAGGCAAGCTCAACACTTCGGATAATATGGAACACTTGCGCAATCCCATCTATTCATTGGCTAACGCCCAGAATCTGGACGGCTTGATAAGTTGGAGTTCTTCTATGGGTTGTTCTAACATTTCGGAACTCTCCGACTTCCACAGAGCGTTTGAAAATCTACCCTATGCGACCATTTCCGACAAGATAGAAGGGCATCCTTGTGTGCGTTTCGATGCGTATGACGGGATGAAAAGCTTGACCCGTTATTTCATACAAACAGGCTCGCGGAACATTGCGTTCTTGCGGGGACCCAATACCCACCACTCGGCTATGGATCGGTATCGAGGGTTTCGAGACGCTATGATCGAATCCCACATCCTTTGCGACGAGCGGCTTGTAAGCGACCCTTTTGATTGGGAAAGAGGGGCGGCCGCGTGCGTTCAGCTCTTCGCGGGACGAGGGCTAAAGCCAGCGCGGGACTTTGACACTCTGATAGGCTCAAGCGACTTGATGACCCTACCGTCAATTTTCTACCTTCAGAAACAAGGAGTTTCCCCGTCTTCCTACCGCGCCGGTGGATTCAACAACTCTATCGAAAGCAAGGTAAAACCCTTCTCTACCGTAGAAATACCTTATACTAAAATAAGCGCAGAGTCGTTCAAAACCCTTAAAGCCCTGATGGAAGACTCTGACCGCTACATACCGGACGTGACTCTGCCATGCCGCCTCGTCGCTAG
>JAISEA010000113.1 GCA_031264475.1 Treponema sp.
GGGCAGTTTTCCGACAAGTCCGTGTCTGACCCTTTTGAAGTGAAAAAAGATATTGTCGCTATAACGGCCTCGACTATTACGAGCCGCGGCGTCGCCAACGTGGTCAGGGCTTCGGCAGACGCGGCAATGGCGTATTTGAAATAAGGAGGAACGGGTTGGGGAGTTGAGAATGTGGGATTTAACTTTCAAACCTCGATTCTCAACTTCATCCCCCCTAAACAATATGAAACAATTTATGAGAATATTCACAAACGGCTTGGTAAACGAAAACCCGCTTTTGACTTTGATGATTGGGCTCTGTTCGTCCCTTGCGGTTACGACGGCGATACAGAACGGTATCGGTATGGGGCTGTCTATGACCTTTGTCTTGCTCATGTCGGAAGTGGTTATCAGCCTTTTTCGCAAACTCATACCTGACTCGGTGCGTATCCCTGTCTTTATTATCGTAATAGCGGCGTTCACCACCATCATAGACTATGTATTGAAAGCGTGGTTTCCGGATTTATCCGAAGCGATGGGCGTGTTTATCCCGCTTATCGTGGTGAACTGTATCATCATGGGGCGGGTGGAAGGTTTCGCGTCCAAACAGTCGCTTTCCGCGGTGATACCAGATGCTTTGGGCATGGGGCTTGGTTACACGTGGGTGCTTGCGGGCATTTCGGTTGTCAGGGAGCTTTTGGGAAGCGGCGCTATTTTGGGTTTCCAAGTCTTGCCAGATTCCATACAACCCATTTTGTTTTTCACCCTGCCACCGGGCGGCTTCTTCGTGTTCGCCCTGTTTATCAGCCTCAATATATTTCTGAAACGCCGCATGAATACGAAAGCGACCGAACCGACAAGCCATTGTTGCTAAATCTGGAGGCGATCTACCAAGTGTACCGTGTGGATCGCTTCCTATAGAGCGCCCCAAATCCCGATTAGTTCATCCTTCCATTTTAATTTATTGGTTAAATATCCTATATCATTCATTTTATAATTTAGTTTTATCGCCGCTTCTTTATAAGCCCTTGATTGAGCAATGTTTTTATTTTTCATATTTATAATAGCCAAACCCGCCATGCTCTCCGCCTTTAAGCTTTGATTATCGAGATTTAACGCTATGCCTTTCTTAAAATATTCTTCTGAGAGGCTATACGTCCCCTTCTCAAAATATAAAAAACCAAGATTATTATAGGGTTCGGCAAACCTATGATTCAACATTATTGCCCTCTTAAAGGAATTTTCCGCCTTCTCATAGGCAGATAAATGGTAATAGACGATACCCAAATTATTGTAAAGATCAGGATTATTTTCGTCTATTTTCTCCGCCTCTTTTAAATAATTCAGCGCCGTCTCAAAATTGTTTCCTTCATCGTATACATAAGCCAAAGAAATATAGGCGAATTGATATTTTTCGTCCTCATCAATAGCTTTTTTGAAATAATAAATTGCGTTATGATAATCTCCGAAATAATAATAAAACCACCCTACCGAATTATACATTGTTGGTTTTTCGGTAAATGGAATTACCGGGTGAATTAACTCATGATTTTTTTTGGAAACCCAACTTTCATACGCCACATTATAGTTCTTTTTGGCAATTTCGTAATCGGTGTTTGAAATAAATGACAGATGGAAATATTTCATCGCGTTGATATAATCATTTTCCTGAAAATAAGCAACGCCAATATTATTTAATACTTCATAATTATTTTCATGTTCCGCTAAAGTAATATTAAAATAATCTATTGCTATTCTGTTCATATTTAATTTCAAATAACATAGCCCATACAGATATGCCAATTCAGTTTGATAATTGGCATAGTGTCTATTTAACAACCTGATTGTTTGCTCATAATCTCCTAGAATATAATAATTTGTCAAAATATACTCTATATTGGCTTCATAAGATAAATCTTGAGTGAAAATTAAATACCCGTTATTTATGAAGTGGATAGCCAATAATGTTGTTAAAATGAAATATTTTACTTTTGTCATTGTGTATCCTCCTATTTATTTTTATATTTTCATTATCGTATACTAGGTTGATTTGTTTAAGTATCTTTTTGTTAAATTATTTTTCTTAATAGTTTACAAAAGACTTTAGAATGGTATTTCGTATAACATGAAAGTAAACGCCAACGCCCTGTTCCTCTGTAGAGAAGATTTTTTCCTTATGAGAGAAGGTTCATTCCTTCGGAGGAAAATCTTTGCCCTTCGGAGGAAAATCTTTGCCCTTCGGAGAGCAGTTTTTTCCCTTATGAGAGATAATTTTGCCGACATGTCGGGAGACTTTGCCGACACGTCGGAGACTTTTGCCGACATGTCGGGAGACTTTGCCGACATGTCGGAGACTTTTGCCGACATGTCGGGAGACTTTGCCGACATGTCGGAGACTTTTGCCGACATGTCGGGAGACTTTGCCGACACGTCGGAGACTTTTGCCGACATGTCGGGAGACTTTGCCGACATGTCGGGAGACTTTGCCGACACGTCGGCAAAGTCTTTTCTCTGAATGGTATCTCATGTTAAGCGCAAGAAATGCGGGAAGGCTATGAAGGCGGTAACGAGGGAAAAGAGCGTTACAGGGGCGGGAGTCCCCGTAGATTGTATATTCAGGATTGGCTAATTTTTCGTGGAATGAATAATGAAGAGGAAATTGGCGGGATTACTGCCCGCGCCGCTCGCCAAAAGTCGCAACCAGCGCGGCAGTCGTCGGCGTTAGTCGCCTATCAGCGCGTCCAAGTCTAGTTCCACCGCGACGCACGGCACCGTAACGCCCCAGTTCTCAAGCACTTGAGGATGAATTTCACCGAAAGCGCCGATCTTCGCGCCTTTAAACAACACATTTGCGGACCGACCCGCGATGAAATGAGGAATGTTAGAAGGCTCAACCGTGTATTCACGGGAAAGATAGTAGAAAAGCGTCTGAATCTGCGCGGAAACCATGTTGAAGTTAGCGTCCTTGTCCGCGGTGAGGAAGCCGAGGGATTGGCGTGTGCTTATGCCGTAGTTCTCCGCGGGGTTTTGGAAAGCGACCTTACCTATTTCAAAAATACGATGCGGGAAAACCGCGTTGCCAGAGGTGGATTCGCTTATCAAAAGAGAAGCTAAAATCGAATCGCGCACATATTCATAGTTTTCAGTCATTGGATTGGCGATCTTGATGATTTTCGCGCCGTCTCCTAACATTCTGTCAACAAAGTCTCTTTTGGATCCGAGGTAATTAAACACCATCTCTTGATAGCCCATACCTACAAGGATTTCTTTCACTTTGCGGCTGAAGATCGTTATGGGCGACAGCCGTCCGATGGTAAACTCGCTCGGACGGTCAGGCGCAAAAGTTGGCAACCCCCTGCCAATCATCACGTCTTCGACAACATCGGC
The DNA here is from genome assembly GCA_031264475.1 of Treponema sp. The sequence goes on from JAISEA010000113.1 coordinate 3,367, forward strand.
GGCGTGGAGAAAGTCGTTGCGATATTCCGGCGGGAACGCGAGGATACCCTGTCCGGCAGTAGTTTCGCCCTGCTCGACGCCGATTACCCTTTCGGCGTCGACGCCCATCTTGGCAAGCGCGGCAATACATTGGTCCACGCTTAACTCTTCGCCTAAAAACTTCTCCACTCGCGCCAATGAACAGAATACCGGTCTCTGGAAGTAGAAAGGCGTGGTGATTTCTTTGCCATAGGGCGTGTCGTATTCATACTCCACCTTCACCGGCTTGATGGTGTAGCCTTGGTCTGCGAGGTCGCAAGCCATGATGGACGCGGATAAGGTAACGCACTCGAAGTCCGTGCCGGTCAATTCAATGAATAAATCCGTATCCCCGACCTGCACCGCGCCCAAGTCCGCCGAGTTGATGATGGGCGGATAAGAAAGAATGGCGCCCTTTGAGTCGACGAGCAGGGGGTGAAGGGGTTCATGTTCCTGTATAAAACCATACTCCTTGCCCTTAGGGTGCTGTTTCAAGATTTCGCGCAAGGTAAGAGGAACATCCCACTGGAGCGGGGTAAAGGAGACCGAGTCAGGATCGACGCCTTTATAGATGATAGGCCACTGAATTATGGCGATGCGGTAAAGCCCCATTGACACGGTGCGCCGTTTCCTGCCGAAGTTCCACGCTAGTTTTTCCTGCGTCTGAATCATGTCGCGCAAGGATGCGTCGGTAACGGCTTTGCCGCTGGCGATGAAACCAGCCAGAAAGGGGCGTACTTTTCGCACGGACTCTTGGACTTCCACGGTGCGTGTCGCCTTTTGTGAAAAGAAGGGGTATTCATTCTGTTTACCACCATAGTACACGCGGAGCTGGCGGGCGCATCCGGCTGTTCCCCATAAATCTGGGCGATTCGTATCGTTCAGTTCGATTTTCAAGACCCGCTCACTCGCGGGAACCCCTTCGGCGTCTATTGCGTCCAATTCCGCCTTAGCACAGGCGAGCGCGGCTTCAAGACCTTCTTTCGCGTCCCATGTGCGTCCCACGAGAGAATAAAACAGTTCTTCATTTACTTCAATCTTTGGCATATTTGTTCCTTTATTTTATAGAGTATAATAAATCTCGACAAAAAGGTGAAGGGGGCGAAGCGGAGGTTCATGTGGTGTCAGACATCTTTGACGGTGTGGTGCTATTAGACGACTTCTTAATGGATTGTGGTGGACAGACTTTGCAGAGCCTATCCATTCATTTGAGATGAGCTTATAACGGTAGACGAGCGAGGATAGAGGACGCGAAACGAATGACGATACCGCCGAGAAGCCAAACGCCTCCAAACGCCGCAAGAGCGGCGATGATTTGCATCTTGAAATCCGCGTTCCGCGTGGGAAAGAAGATTCGGCTTGTTTTATAGATGACGGGACTGCTTATGGCGTCAATGACCCGCCAGAAAGGACTGAAAGTATTTCGATTGGTGAGAAAAGCAAAAAGACGAAGCGCTAGAATGACAACGATAAAGCCAAGAATAAAGGCGGCCGCTGACCAAAACGCTCCTAGCAACAGGGCGAGAATGACGCCGACGCTTATAAAACCAAAGCTGGCTAATCGCATAAATACGCTGTTAAGTACCGACAAGACAGCCATTGCCGCGATAGGCGAAAGGTCAAGGAACCCGCCGACTTGCAATCCTAGCTTGCGGAACCATCTTAGGTACGGATCCGTTATGGCGCAGAGTATTGCTTCGGCTTTGCCAAGATTAAGTCCGCTGAACCATGTCAACAGAATTCTTACAAAGATGAGAAGCAGATAGATATTTGTTAATGATGATAAAAAAGTGAATATTAAACGCATTTCTCTTTTGGTTGAATCGAGAATGGGGAGTAGGTTTTTATCCTAACTCCCCATTCCTAATTCTCTAAATTAGTAGTCCATTCCCATACCGCCACCGGGGGGCATGGCGGGGGCTTCTTTCTTTTCCGGGATGTCCGTTATCGCACATTCGGTAGTGAGAAGGAGACTCGCAATAGACGCCGCGTTTTGCAGAGCAGAACGTGTAACCTTCGCCGGGTCTATGATACCCGCGCCGACCATATCAACCCACGCCATCTTTGCCGCGTCAAAGCCGATACCTTTGCGGGAACTCTTTGCTTTTTCCGCGATGACCGCGCCGTCGAGTCCAGCGTTTTCCGCTATTTGGCGAATTGGCTCTTCCAGAGCGCGTTTCACAATCTTGAAACCGACTTTTTCATCGTCAACGAGCTTTCTGACGTCGGTCTTTTCGAGCGCGAGAACCGCCTGAATGAGGGCGAGTCCGCCACCCGGCACGATGCCTTCGGCAAGCGCGGCTCGTGTCGCAGATAGAGCGTCTTCCACACGGTGCTTCTTCTCTTTCAGCTCCACTTCAGTCGCCGCGCCTACGTTAATGACTGCTACGCCGCCCGCGAGTTTAGCGAGCCGTTCCTGCAATTTCTCACGGTCATAGTCGCTGGTGGTGTCTTCAATCTGCGCTTTTATCTGCGCAATGCGGTCCTTAATATCTTTTTCAGCGCCGCCGCCGTTGATAACGGTCGTGTTATCTTTGTCAATCTTGATGGTCTTTGCGCGTCCAAGCTGACTGAGGTCCGTGTTTTCAAGTTTCAGTCCAAGTTCTTCGGTGATGACCTGTCCGCCTGT
>JAISEA010000048.1 GCA_031264475.1 Treponema sp.
AAACTATCGCACGACATAAAGGCGAACACGCTTAAAATAATGCCAAAGAACATAAGCCTTGACATCCAATTTGATTTGCTTTTGTTCATAAAAAGCTCCTCTAAAAATAAGATTTCCCCTGCATACGCGGGGGGTATGTTAAAAAAGAGGAGGAGACACACTGACTCTGTTTGAAGATTCTGTTACACTGACAGTGTGTTTCACACACGCCTACAGCCGGGCGTTCTGCCAAGAATTAAGCCGACTGTGGGCGTCCTCTTCTGAAACCTAGATTAAGCTTTGAAGAAAGTCCGATTGACTTTCCCTAAAGCATTGCTCCGAATCGAGCGAGAAATTCCCCCTGTATATAAGGAAAGAGTCGAGAAAAAAAAGAGGTATAATAATAAGTTATATAATAAAAATACGGGGGGGGGGGCCACCAGCGATACGCATTCCGCATCGCTCTGTATTCCTTGACGTGTGAGTATATTTAATAGGTAAAAAATCTTTTCGTTGCATTTCTTAAAACGTCCTTTTTTGATAATCCTGATATTTACTATACCACAAATTCTAAAAAAGTCAATATATATTTTGAAAAAGCGGTGGAAATAGCATCAGCAAAGTACGTCATAAGGGTCGTCTCCGAGTCGACGGTGCTGAACGGCTTCGTCAATGTGGCTCGCTTGAATCGCATCGCAACCCTCCAAGTCCGCGATGGTACGCGCGACTCGGAGGATGCTGTGAAAAGCCCGTCCAGACACGCCGAGTTTGTCGAGCGCCTTTCCGAGCGCGTCTTCCGCGTGATCCGAAAGCGTACAATGTTCTTCTATCATAACCGGACTCATGCGGGCGTTGCGCCTGACGCTGTTGCTAACGCCGTCCCCTTTGAACCGTTCCCGTTGAATGACAACCGCCCGTAATACCCGCTTCGCTACCTGTTCGCTTGTCTCCTCGTTGTTCCTGTTCATAAGCGCGTTTTCTGCCTTCATAGGCGAATTCACCGCGACACGTAACTCTACACGATCCATAAGCGCGCCGCCAAATTTGCGCCAATACCGGTAGACTTCTTCCGACGAGCAGAGGCAAGCGCTGTTCGCCATGCCGAGTTTGCCGCAGGGGCAGGGGTTCGCGCTCATCAGTAGCTGGAAGTCCGCGGGTAGATATGCTTGTCGGTCAGCCCTGCTGATGCTTATGACGCGATCTTCAAGGGGTTCTCTCAATGCTTGTAGGACGTTCATGCGAAACTGCGGGGCTTCGTCCATGAACAGCACGCCGAAATGGGCAAGGCTGATTTCCCCGGGCCGCACGGTCTTACCGCCGCCCAAGATGCCTTCTGCGCTTGCCGAATGATGCGGGCTACGGAAGGGTGGGTGGGTCATCAACCCGTCTTGAACTTGCCCCGCGAGGCTGTGTAGGCGCGTTACTTCTACAGATTCTTCTGGCGTAAGCGCGGGCATAATCGACGGCGCGCGCCGCGCAAGCATGGTCTTACCGGCGCCCGGTGTGCCGAACACGAGGAGGTTATGTCCCCCAGCCGCGGCTATTTCTAACGCGCGTTTGTAAACCGCTTGTCCCCGCACTTCGGAAAAGTCTCCGACAAACGGCTTGCTTTGTTCACTGTTTTGCGGCGGGACGGGGCTGGGAGGGAGAGAGCCTGTTTCATGCTTGACGACGAGGGCGTCACGTGCGTCTTTGAGGGTTTCCGCGCCCGCAACGTTTCGCGCTAGTATGCGGACTTCGTCTGCGTTTTCCGCTGGTACGATGAAGTTCTCTATGCCGTTTGCGAGTCCGGCGGCTGTGGCGGCAAGTGCGCCGCGTACCGGACGGAGTCTTCCGGATAGTTCTAATTCTCCCAGAACCATAACGTTATCTGTCCACGGCGCGAGTCCAGCGGCAGACATCACCGAAATAGCGATGGGTAGGTCCAACGCCGCCCCTTCCTTCCGTACGTCAGCGGGCGCGAGGTTGATAAGAACCCGGTCGGCTGGAAACACAAACCCGGAATTGCGGAACGCGGCTCTTACCCGCTCTTTTGCCTCTCTCACCGCGCCTTGCGCCAAGCCTGTTATGTCCACGCCCGGTATGCCTCTGCGTATATCCGCTTCAATTCGTATGATGATGCCGTCAACTCCAAACGGCGTATAAGATGTTACAAACATTCTCCATTCTCCTTCAGGCATAACCAAAATAATAAGGTGGGGGGCGCGGTTTTCCAAAACGGAGGGCGGCACACAGACGCCCATGTGGTGCGCCCCCCCTGTCTACAGCCCCACCCCGCTAGGCGGGTTTATAAGGGCGGGTCTTCCGCCACCCCCACCCCAAGGGCGTTTAAATACTTCTCAAGCTATAAGGGGTTGTTATGGAATTTGATTCACTTTTATTTACAAAGATTCAAAAAAATTATAATTACACGCTGTAAGAGCAAAGAGGAAAGTGTTGGTGTCAGTCATCGCCTTGCTCGGCGAGGTGTCAGTCATGCTTACTACGGTGTTGGTGTCAGGCACGGGCTTGCCATGAGGTATCAGGCGCGACTTGCTATCCACCCTCGGTGTCAGACATCGGCTCATGACACTTCGGCGCTTCGGGGACGGTGTCAGACACCGCGTAGATTCCGCTTGCAAGGCAAGCGTAACCGTCATGTCGGGGTCAGCGGGGACCCCTTTCGGACAACGCCCGTATGAAGTCGTTAAACACCCGAAGAGTGCAAGCGTAACCGTCAGGTCGGGGTCAGTGGAACCGCCTTTCTAACAACACCCCGTATGAAGTCGTTAAACACCCGAAGGGTGCAAGCGTAACCGTCATCTCAGTGGACGCGGCACACCCTTTCGGACAACACCCCGTGTGAAGTATTTAAACACCCGAAGGATGCAAGCGTAACCGTCATCTCAGTGGACGCGGCACACCCTTTCGGACAACACCCCGTATGAAGTATTTAAACAGCCTTCGGCTGTGTTAGAGACGAAAGCCTGCGGCGCCTGTTCTATAACTCCGCTCTAGTTCTTCCAAAGAAGCCCGCAGGCGATGCTCAAAGTCGTCCAGAACCGCGCGGTCGTCGTTTTTTACCACGCTTTTAAGACGCGCGAGTTCCTCACGTTCCGTCAAAGACGTTATCTTAATAAGCGGAGCGCCTATCTTGATACACACAGCCGCTTTTTCGTGAAAACTCATGATAAGCTCTAGGATGCGTACCTGTTTTGACGGCGTACAGTACATATCAACCTCATCAAAAGAATTTTGCTGGAGAAAACCGTTTTTAATGATTTCCGCGGTAACGAGTATCAGCCGTTTGTCGTCAGGCAAGGCGTCGGGACCAATGAGACGCACGATCTCCGAAAGTTTTTCCTCTTGTTTAAGCAAATCAAGCGCCTTTTGACGAGCTATGGTCCATTGCGGATTCACCTTTTCCCACCAATCCTTGACCTCTTCCGCGTATTCCGAATAACTATCAATCCAACTAATGGCAGGATAATGACGGGCGTTAGCAAGGTCCCTATCAAGCGCCCAAAAACACCGAATAAACCGTTTGGTATGCTGGGTAACAGGCTCGGAAAAGTCGCCGCCCGGCGGGGAAACAGCCCCGATGATGGAAACCGATCCCTCTGCGCCGCTCAAGGTTTCGACAAGTCCAGCGCGCTCGTAGAATTCCGCAAGACGTGTGGGCAGATACGCGGGAAAGCCTTCTTCCGCGGGCATTTCTTCCATACGCCCGGACAACTCGCGCAAGGCTTCAGCCCAGCGGGATGTGGAATCCGCCATAATAGCCACATGGTACCCCATATCGCGGTAGAATTCCGCCATAGTAACGCCCGTGTAGATTGAAACTTCCCGCGCCGCGACAGGCATATTGGACGTGTTGGCGATTAAAACCGTGCGTTCCATGAGAGAACGTCCGGTGCGTGGGTCGATCAGGTGGGGGAATTCGGTCAGAACGTCGGTCATTTCGTTGCCACGCTCACCGCAACCAATGTAGATAATAACGTCCGCGTCGCACCATTTGGCGATGGCGTGTTGCGTCATGGTTTTGCCGGTGCCAAAGCCGCCGGGGATCGCGGCTGTTCCGCCTTTGGACAGGGGGAAAAACACGTCGATTACCCGCTCGCCGGTGATGAGGGGCTTATCCGCGGCGAGGCGTTTTGCGGTAGGACGAGGCAGGCGCACAGGCCACCATTGGGATAGGGCGAACTCATCGCCCTGGTCGGTTTTTGCGATTGCGTTGTTGATAGTATACTGACCCGCAGGCGCAAGCTCGGTGAGTAGCCCTCCCTTGGCGTCAGGTGGAACCATTATCTTGCAGGCTATACTAGCTGTTTCCTGTACGATTCCAAGAATCATACCCGGAACTGCCTGTATTGCCACTTGTCGCGCCAATTTCTCGACGATTTCAGGATCAGGGATAAAGTCCCACAGCTTATCTGGATCGAGGCGTTCGCCGCGTATGCCCGGTTCCATGAAAGCGCCGGATTGTTTGTAGAGCAGTTCGAGAGGGCGTTGTATACCGTCGTAAATGGCGCCGATAAGCCCCGGACCAAGACGCGCGGAGAGGGGGCGTCCGGTGGATTCAGCCATCGCGCCGACCTCCATACCGGTATTGTCCTCATAAATCTGAATCATGGCTGTATCTTGCTCAAGGCGCACGATCTCGCCGATGATTCTCTTGGAACCAACGTCAACCACGTCGAAAAGACCTGCGTCACCCAACCCGGTCGCGTGGATGATGGGTCCAGAAATACGTTGAACTATTCCGCTCATACCGCCTCCTCTTTAAACTCCGCCGTGCCGAACAAGGCGGTGGTCAGTTCTTCGCGCTTGTCTTGCAGAAGCGCCTCTATCGCATCGTCTAAAGACGCGGTAAGCTTCACTCTCCTCGTATTTATAACGATGGCGGGAAACCGTCCTTCATTCTTGAAGGCAAGAGGCGGCTCAATGACTGACCACGTTTGCTCTTTCGGCAAAAGCTTGAGCGTCTCTTCTTGGGTTAAGAGCCTGCTATAGACTTGGGGTTCGTCTTTAGAGGTTATGGGGTCGCCCGCGTCCGCAAGCTCCTTGAGGCGGACGATCAGCTCTTTCTCCAAAAGTTCAAGCTGTTTCTTTTTATCCAAGCTGTCAAGGAACGAGAACGCCGCGTCTTGCAGGCTACTTTCTATCTTTGCGGAACGAAGCCTCTTTTTATCCAGAACGAGGCGCGCCATGATTTCCGCACTGTCCTGTTTCGTCTTCTCAGCATACTTTTTCTGAAATTCTTTAATGGCGGTTTGAGTCTTTTGCTCCCACGCCACAGACGCATCCTTGATAATGTTTTCGGATGATTTGAGGGTACGGAACGCCTTTTTCCGCGCGTCTTCGAGGATTTCCTTGTCCAAAACCTCGGTTGATTGCAATTCTTCCATAACCATTACTTTACAATTATTTCCATTGTATTTCAAGTCCTCAAATCTCAGGGCATGGGGCGGTCAGTGTCAGGCGGTAATCCGAGCTGTGAAGACTCGTTTCAGCGGATTTTTTCACAGACAACAATGTATTCACACAACATTGTATTTTCCGTTTTGCCTGTTTTATTTGTCGGCGAATTTCTTGACGGCATGGCTTTATTGCTTAATAGCCTTTTGTAGGTGATTATGTGCTTAAAATTGTTTTTTGCAAACTTTTCCGCGATAAATTGGTCTGTAGGAAGTTCAGTGGTTTTTACCTTTCTGTTTCCCACAACGTAAATGGATTTACCGCCCGGTTTTATCGAAGAAGCGACTTGTTTTATTGATGTTTCTAAATCAGCATAAAATGCGGAAACTTCCGCTGCTCGTTTATTATCTACACGGCTTATTTCGGCAATCGGCTCAGCGATACAACCATGTGTAATAATTTCATTACGTTTTTTACCCCCCATAAGTTGGGCGTCAATTTTCCGGGCATTATCTATACCGAGCCATTCATTTGATAATGTTGAGAACTGTCCGTATGCTACGGTTGTTCTTGAATCGCCGTAAGGTGGACTGGTAAGCACAACATCATAGATATTTTCGCAAGACTCAAAAACGCTTCCTTTGACCGTAATATTTGTTTTATCGGTTAAATTCGGCAAATAAAAAGTTTTATAATACGCTATTACATCATCAAGTCTTTTAAAAAAGAGACCTATAACATCAGGATTAAAATTTAAAATATCTTCAGCTTTAATCCGATATAACTTAAATTCATTATTCCTCGTGTATGAACAGTCGCGCACTGTTTCCGAGAAAGGAACATAAAACAATGTTTTGACATCCGCATTGTCGATTGTATCAATACAATGCTTTATAATAGATAAATTCTGAATAACAGGCATTGAAAACCAAAAATTGATATTTGTTATGTTAGGCGGATGTATTTTTTTAACATCTTGTTCGTTTTTTAAGATATTAAAAACATCTTTACGAAGTTTGTTTCTATATTTCTCAATACTATCAACCGCTAATTTTGTAAATTTTGCTTTTGTAATAAGAACCGCCAATGGGTTAATATCAAAGCCATCCATATCATTTATGCCACATTCCAAGCCGCAAATAAACGAAGTCCCTGAACCACAATACGGGTCTAGCATCTTGCCGGAAGAAATATTAAATTCACGCAAAATATCTATTCCAATTTGCGGTATCATAGTGGCGGGATACTTGTGCAAATTAGGATATATTGAGGAATAGGATTGTCCTATATAATCATATTTTTTATTGCGTTCAACTGTGTATTTCATATATCTATCACAAGCCTAAACAAAAATGGCAATCTATCTTCATAAGTCCTAAATCCTGTTCCATGATTTCTTGCCATTGTTCCTTTGTCGTGCAAACGCAGGTCTACAAGAATATTTTCTAATTTAAATTGATTTTGCAGTAATTCCTGCGTTGTATCTTTCATTAGTTGCGCTCTATGAAAATGAAAATACTCTTTACTATCTCTGACTTCGGTAAATGCGGTAACGTAAATAAGAGACGGCAGTTTTTGAATAAATCTTCTTGCGATTGCTTCCAGCTCCCACGCGACTACTATTTTCCCCGATATATGTCTAACCGCTATTTCTTTTTCTTGAACATCCAAGAAAAGCCCGGCGCTGTTCGGTTTTAACGACATTGTATAATACAAGCCCTGCCGCCCGTCTCTATCTAAACTTCCATACGTTTTCACTGCCTCAAGCGGCGGCATTTTCCATGCTTTGTTATTAAATGTAAATAATGTAATTAAACTATTTACATTACTTCTATGCGCTTTTAATTCTGCGCCGTCAATATCGGGTTCTGTGTCATTATTTTCCGCAATGCCCAATAAGGTTTCAAGCGTATAGCCAATTCCGGTTGGACCACGCCGAAGAGAAGGAACATAGCCCATATTCTTTATTGCTTGGAATTTTTCCTTGAATTCCATAGTAGTCATTTTCATAAAAATATGGTATATCAACTGTAAAATGTCGTCAAGTCTATATTTTCGAGGTTTTGGCTGTTTACGAAGACGGTGAAGGCTACACATTTCGCATAATATAGCGCTAGACGCTTTTAAACACACTTCGCGTGCGAAGTGTGTAATAATTGCCGATAATGGCATAGAAGAATAATGGAGGATGTCAATGGACACTATAAGATTGATCGCATCGGATATGGATCATACCTTACTTACGGAAAAAGGCGAATTGCCGCCTCATTTTAATGATTATATTTCACGTTTAGATAAACTCGGAATTGATTTTGTTATCGCAAGCGGGCGATCCCTGTATAATTTAGAAACAATGTTCCCGGAGATTAAACATAAGATAAGTTTCATCAGCGATAATGGCGGCGTGATCAGCCATAAAGGTGAGATTATATTTACGGATCTGCTAAAACCCGCTGATTATCAGGCGATGATTAGGTTTGTAGAAGATAAAACGGAGGGAATACCCATCCTTTGCGGGTTGAACAGCGCGTTTGTTGCCGCAAAATATAAAATATATGAAGATTACCTGAATACGTTCTATTCAAAAACGATTCTTGTGGAAAAACTTGACGAGGTTACGGTGGATGCTGACAAATTCACCGTTTATTTTCCTCATGAGGACAGCAAAGAACATTGTGAAAGAGTCTTCAAACCGCAATACGGCGCTCGTTTCTCCGTCACAACCGGCGATGCTATTTGGATTGATATTACAAATTACGGGGTGGATAAGGGGCAGGCAATACGGACGCTTGGAAAAGAACTTGGCTTGAAACCTGAGCAAATGATGGCTTTTGGAGACACGTATAACGATATAGAGATGCTCCAAGCGGTAAAATACAGCTATATTGTGAGAAACGCCAATGCCGATATGAGGCAATACGCCCGTTTTATCGCGGATTCAAATGATAATTTCGGCGTCCTCAAGGTTATTGATCAGCTTATAAGCGATTATTCAACCGAAGGGTCGTCTGAAGGGGTCAAAAACTGACAGGAATCAACCGCCGCGCGTCCATGCGGGGCGGTTTCGCCACGGTTCTTTCTTGCAGGGGGCAAATCTGACTCGGATGGGGGCAATTCCGACTTGGCAGGGGGCAAATCCGACTCGGATGGGGGCAAATCCGACTCGGATGGGGGCAATTCCGACTCGGATGGGGGCAAATCCACCACGGATGGGGGCAATTCCGACTCGGATGGGGGCAAATCTGACTCGGATGGGGGCAATTCCGACTCGGATGGGGGCAAATCCGACTTGGTAGGGGGCAATTCCGACTCGGATGGGGGCAAATCTGACTCGGATGGGGGCAAATCTGACTCGACAGCGCGAACTTACGCGGAATAAGCGCCCCCATGCCTATTCACCGAGCCACATCCTAAGGCGGTCGGACCCAAGATCAGACGCCAAGCCTACACGTATAGATCAACTTCTTCTGCTAATCATGTCAAACATAATTTCAGAAAACCAACAAAATACCATTTAAAATGTAACTAAATTAACGAGAGGGGATAAGGGCAGTAATCTTTGTTCATTCATCCTTGCAGTTTATTTATTTCGTCCCGAATAGCCGCCGCTTGTTCAAATTCAAGCCGTTTCGCGTGTTCGGACATTTCGGCGTTCAGAGCCGCTAATAGCTTCTTGCGCTCCAAAGGAACCAAGGTGTTACAGGCGTTCTTGAGGATCGCTATATCTTGGTGAACCGCCTCTTTTTCTTCAACAGAATGACGGATTAAAATATCCGCTATGGTTTTTTGTACGGTGGTCGGCGTAATATTATGCGCCTTGTTATACGCCATCTGGATAGAACGCCGCCGATTCGTCTCCGCTATAGCTTGACGCATAGCGTCACTCTCCCGATCCGCGTACATTATCACCTTGCCCGCCGCATTCCGCGCCGCGCGCCCGATTATTTGAATAAGACTCGTCAAAGAACGCAAAAAGCCGATCTTGTCCGCATCTAAAATGACGATGAGCGACACCTCCGGCAGGTCTATGCCTTCTCGCAGAAGATTGATGCCTACCAACACATCAAACCCGCCTTGCCGTAGCTGGGTGAGAATCTCCACCCGCTCAATAGTCTCAATTTCGCTGTGAATGTACCGCACCCTCAAACCTAAACTGTTCAAGTAATCCGTCAAATCTTCAGCCATCTTCTTGGTGAGAGTCAATATCAGACACCGCTCCCTTCTCTTTATGCGCTTGCTTGCTTCTACAAAAATGTCCTCCATCTGGCTTTCGGTGGAACGCACTTCAATTTCCGGATCAAGCAGTCCTGTCGGTCTGATGAGCTGTTCAACTACACGGACAGATTGCTCTCTTTCGGTTTGCCCCGGCGTTGCCGACACATAGATGACGTTACCAATATGCTCCATAAACTCTTCGACGTGGAGTGGGCGGTTGTCTATGGCGCAGGGCAGGCGAAATCCATACTCTACGAGGCTTGTCTTGCGGGAATGGTCGCCAGCAAACATCGAGCCGATTTGCGGAAGAGTCACATGACTCTCATCAATGAAGGTGAGATGAAGCGGAGAGCCGTCCGACGCCTTTGGGAAATAGTCTATCAGCGTATCAGGCGGAGACCCGCGCGGTCTGCCAGCCAGAGGCGCGGAATAGTTCTCAATGCCCGGACAATAGCCTATCTCGGTCAGCATCTCGATGTCGTATTGGACGCGGGTTTTTAGACGTTCAGCCTCTACAAGCCGCCCGTTAGTTTGAAAAAAGGCGTATTGTTCGTCAAGTTCCGCCTGTATGCGGTCTAACGCGACGTTTATCATCTCGCGGGGAACGACGAATTGCTTTGCGGGATAGATTACGGCGCGGTCTAATTCTTCCATCATCGTACCAGAAACAGGGTTGAACCGTCGTATGCGAACAATATGGTCCCAATTCACATCCACGCGGTAGGCTTCTTCCATATAAGAGGGGAAAATCTCCAGAATATCGCCGCGGCGACGAAAATTGCCTCGTTCAAACGCCGTATCGTTGCGCTTGTATTGGAGTTCTATGAAACGGAGCATGAGCGCGTCTATGTCGAGAGCCTGTCCGCGCGTAAACGACGCGGTCATCTGGCGGTAGACTTCCGGCGTCGCAAGTCCGTAGATACACGAGACGGTCGCTACGATGATAACGTCCTCTCGTTCCATCAAGCTTCGGGTGGCGGATAGACGGAGTCGCTCTATTTCACCGTTGACTGAAGCATCTTTTTCTATATAAAGGTCGCGGTTTGCGATATATGCTTCTGGCTGGTAGTAGTCATAATATGAAACGAAATATTCAACTGCGTTATGTGGGAAAAATCCTTTGAATTCACGGAAGAGCTGGGCGGCAAGGGTTTTATTATGGCTGATTACCAATGTGGGTTTCTGCACGGCTTCGATGACTTTCGCCATAGTAAAAGTCTTGCCAGAACCGGTTACTCCTTGCAAAGTCTGAAATCTATCTCCTGCCTTTATTCCGGCTGAAAGCGCGGCTATTGCCTCGCCCTGATCGCCTGCCGGTTGAAACGGCGATTCTATTTCAAATAATCTCATTGCATAAGCGTATCATAAATTGGCAAAAAATGAAATAGCGTCTTAAGCTGTCCGCTTCGCCTTGACAATGCGGTAGTGAGTATGAGAATATATCCCTGAAAATGAAAACACATAAGATTATGGCGAAAATCCTCTTGGCGTTATTTATTATTTCGTTTCTTTATAGCGCCATAGGGATTATCCTTTCCGCAATCGGCAAGATGCTTATATACCACCGTCCTAACATTGAATATATAAAAATATCGCTTCAATGTGTTCTAGGCTCGGTTGTGTTGTTCCTGCCTTCGGCGTTGGAATATAAGTTCAAAATATCTTTCTCTAACGGTATGCACGTCTTCTTCATTCTATTCTTATACGCGGCGATTATCCTCGGTGAAGTACAGGGCTATTATCGGAAGTTTTACCACTGGGATACGGTTCTGCATACGTTAAGCGGGGGTATGCTCAGTTCATTCGGTTTCTGTATCATTGATATTATCAATAAGAGTGAAAGAATAAATCTTGGATTAAGTGATTGGTTCATGTCTTTCTTCTCATTCTGTTTTGCGATTACGCTCGATACTCTGTGGGAAATAATAGAGTTTATTATGGATATGTTTATGGATTTGAATATGCAACAGTATGTTCTGCCGAATGGCACCGTCTTGCTAGGACATTATGCGCTTGTTGATACCATGAAAGATTTAATCGTCGATGTTCTTGGAGCGTTGTTCATCAGCATAGTCGGATATATAGTACTAAGAAGGCGTAAAAAAATAGCGGCTGACGACTAGCACCCTGCTAACAGGTAACAGGTAGCAGTTAGTAATGAGCAGGTAGCAGGTAGTAGTTAGCAAAGAGCAGGAAGCCTGCGCTTCGATACCATACCGCTTTCTAGCTCGCCTGTCTTCCTTTACTCACTACTCTCTACTACCTGCTCATTACTCACTATTCACTATTCATTGCTCTCTAGTGTGGGCGGACGGTAAAGCGGCGAATCGCCTCGTCCAAGGCGTCTAGTCCCTTCCCGTTCTCCTCCACCGAAATGTTAGCCTGTTGAGAAGCGGCAAACACCTGTTCCGTACTCTTCACCACCTCGCGTACCCGACCTTGTATCATCTCACTCATGTCCGTAAGCTGATCACTCATACGCCGCGAGGCGTCCGCCTCGGTCTTGATGCTCTCCGCCTCGGTCTTCACCTTGCCTGTGATCCCTTGTATCTGCTTCAGCCGTTCAAGTACCTGTTGCGAACGCTCTGCCTGCTCCTCTACCGTGCGCTTCACCTGCGATACTACCCCGTTACTCTCCAGAATCAAGCTGTTCGTTTGCGTGTACGCCCCTTCTATACGCCCCGACAAGGAGGTGATCTCATCAATACGCTTCTGAATATCCGTCAAAGCGCCGCTTGAACCCTTCGCCTGAGTCGCGGCTGTTTCTGCCAGCTTCTTAATCTCCGACGCCACCACCGCAAAACCCTTGCCCACCACCCCCGCGTGCGCCGCTTCAATAGCCGCGTTCATTGCCAGCAGGTTCGTCTGCCCCGCGACATCGTTAATCGCCTTGTTCATAAGCGCAAGGCTTGCAGAGTCTGCCCCAATCTGCTCAACCGCCTTGGTCGAGAGGGCGATCTGTTCATGCTCAGACCGGGAACTGTTCATAAGCTCCTGAATCCTATCGTTTAACCCGTTAGTCTGGGATTGCATATCCTGATTGTAGGCTATCATGCTGTCTATGCTGGTGGAGGACGCCTGTATCTGGGCTACCTGTTCCTGAATGAGGGAGTTAAGGGCAAGAATCTTATCATCAATATGCACAACCAAGTGCGCCACGTTCTTGCTCACCATGCCGACTTCGTTGTTGATACGCTGTTCTACCTCGTGGATAGCCCTGACGATTTCCTCGGTGGCGCTGGAGGATTGGGAGATCACCGCTTTGAGCTTGCTTTCATGTCCCCGCATCTGCTCAAAGGAGACGGCGATGTCTCTGATCAGCACTGAGATATGCTCGTTGATGGCGTTAAAGCCTGTGGAAAGACCAGAGGCTTCGGCGGTTCCATACTCAGGAACCATGCCGGAGAAGTCCCCTTGGGCAAGCACGGTGGAATAAGCGGTGAGGCTTTGCAGGGGCCTGATGAGGATGCCGATACAGACCAGAGAGGACAGAATGGCAGTGACCAAGAGCGCGATACCGATACCGATGATCTGGAACAACGCCTGATTAGCGCTGGCAAAGATGCTGCTCGTGGGTATAACCGAAACCAGACGCCAGTTGGTCTGGGGTATGAAGGAGGAGGCGATGAACACATCATCGTCCATAGTGGAGAAAGACTCTGCGTTGAGCACCTCGGAGCGGTAGCGTTCCAGCCCCAGGTCGCTAAAGAGGTCTTTCTCCATGACCGCGCTTTCGTCTGGGTTGGTAATGAACAGCCCGTCTTGGGTAATGAAGAAGCTCTGTTGCTGGGGTAGCGTGCTATGTTTCTCAAGTATGCTTCCCAAGGAGTTTATGGTAACATCCACGGCAAGCACGCCTAAGTCCCGTCCGTCTTTATCAAAGACCGTGCGAGACAGGGTAACAACCACTTGACCGGTAGTCGCGTCAACGTAGGGCAGGGTGAAGGCGATCTTGCCCTGCAACCTTTTGGCGTCCTGATACCAAGGGCGTTCAAGGTTGTTCCAGTCCGCGTCAGGAATCCAGCCGTCGCTACCAGCGTAATAGCCGCCCGGACCATTCCAGCGCAGGTTATTCGTACCATAAATTACGAGTGTGTCAACTGCGGCGGCGTTCATATCAACAAAATAGTTGGTCAGAGCCTCCTCATCAACCGTTGGTTCCCGCATAAAAGTGATAGCGCTGATGGTCGCGTGATCCAAACTAGCGCTATGCGTGGTGATGATCGCCTCTGCTTGGCTGCTTATGTTGGAGGTGTTTTCTTTGGCGGCTCTTTCAATCTCGGTATAAGAAAGGTTACGCAGACGTATCAAAGAGACGGTCGCGAGGATCAACATACTTAAAACCGTAATGCTTAAACACATGGCGGTAAATAGAAAGGTAAAAGACGGCTTTTTACGTTGCATCATGATACTCCTTTACACCCTTCGGGTGTCAGGCATAGCCTGTTTAAATACTTCACACGGGGTGTTGTCCGAAAGGGGTGCCGCGTCCACTGACTTGACGGTTACGCTTGCCTTGCAAGCGGAACCTCCGCGTTATCTGATACCTTACTCATTATTCACTTTCATAGTATGAGGGGGCGCTATTTCCACAACGGAGGTCGGCAAACAGTCGCCCCTCTGTCGCGCCCCCTGTCTACGGTTCCCCGCAAGCGCGGTCTTCTGCCACCCCCCCAAACCCCAGCTAGGACACTTTCCCGCGCTACACTAGCACACCTTCCCGTGGTAGGCTACCGCGACTTCCCGCGCTGGTTCCTAGGACGCCTTCCAACCCATTTGATCGGGTTCGCATGAGGGGTGTGCTTTTACGTATATTATTGAGATGGGGAGGTATTTCGGCGCGTTGTCCATCGACAGGATTATAGGGTATCTTCACTTTTTACCATTACTCCTTTGACTACTTTTGAAAGAAGTATATACGCTATTACGCCGCTTGTCAATAGATCGCATAAAATAAAGTCAATATCTGACACTGCAAGTGAGTAGTGAGTGGTTAGTGTGTTGCGTTCTGGCGTAGTGTCAGAGACGCGGTGTCAGAGAGGCGTGGTATCGGAGACGTGGTGTCAGACGTGCGGTGTCAGAGACGTGGTGTCAGCGGCGTAGTGTCAGACGCGCAGTGTCAGATGTGCAGGTGTCAGAGACGTGGTGTTAGACGTGCGGTGTCAGAGACAAGGTGTCAGAGGTGTAAGGCGTAGTATCAGAGGTATAGTGTCAGAGACGCGGTGTCAGAGAGGCGTGGTGTCGGAGACGGAGTGTCAGACGTGGTGTCAGACGTGGTGTCAGGCGTGTAGTGTCAGACGTGTAGTGTCAGAGACGTGGTATCGGAGACGTGGTGTCAGACGTGCAGTGTCAGCGGCGCGATGTCAGAGGCGTGGTGTCAGCGGCGCAGTGTCAGACGTGCAGTGTCAGCGGCGTGGTGTCAGGCGTGCGGTGTCAGAGAGACGTGGTGTTAGGCGTGCGGTGTCAGCGGCGTGGTGTCAGACGTGCAGTGTCAGAGACGTGGTGTCAGACGCGCGGTGTCAGAGAAAGGTGTCAGAGGCGTGGTGTCGGAGAAAGGTGTCAGAGGCGTGGTGTCGGAGACGTAGTGTCAGACGTGGTATCAGAGACGTGGTATCGGAGGTATCGTACAACGCGGAGGTTCCGCTTGCAAAGCAAGCGCAACCGTCATCTCAGTGGAAGCGGCGCCCCCTTTCGGACAACAACCCGTGAGAAGTCGTTAAACACGCCTTGCGTGCTTGCGTGAATGAAGATTTTCTGCTATAATTAAATCTAATGAATATAGGTACTTTCCAGATCAATGAACATTTAGTTTACCCAAGTCAGGGCGTTGGGAAGATCATTTCCATTGAAGAGAAATGGTTTAAAGACAGCAAGATTCCTTACTACATCATTTATCTGACAAGCTTAGACATGACTATTATGGTTCCCGTTGAACAGGCGCTCGCTCTGGGGCTTCGTCCCATAGTATCGCAGGAAGAGGCGCTTAGGGCGATTGATTTCATCGGCGAAGATTATGATCCCGCGCCTTCAGATTGGAAACTGCGGTATCAAATGAACTTGGAACTACTCAAAGATGGGAGTATTCAAAACATTGCATCCATCGTGCGACTGCTTTATCATCGAAGTAAAGTAAAAGAACTTCCAATTATGGAAAGAAAACTCTACGATTCCGCGCTAAAGATTTTAGAAGATGAAATCGCCGTATCCTTGCAAAAATCACAGGAAGAAGTAGAAACCCTGGTCTTTGAGAAACTCGAATGGGTATCGCCGAAAGTCGAGAATGAGGACGGCGTTCCGTTAGATGAAGATGTGGATTTAGAAGACGACACCGAATGACGGCTGTCATTGTCTGCGCGGCAGGCGCTTCCTCGCGCATGAATGGCGTAAAAAAAGAGTTTCTACCATTAGAAGGACGTTTCGACACCACGGGAAACCCCTTGACCGTCATTGGCTCCGCCGTATCCGTCTTTGTTTCATCTAAAAGAATCGACATCATAGTCATCGTAACGCTTGCCAAGGGCGAGCAGAAGGCGCACGAAAGCCTGCCGCCCTCTCTTTTGGGAGATGTTTCCACCTTCTTTGTTGAAGGCGGAGCCACCCGATTTGCTTCCGTTCATAACGCGCTTAAGGCGCTTGTTCCACTCAAACCAGATTACGTTCTCGTGCACGACGGGGCGCGTCCGTGGATAAACATTGAATTGGTCAATGCGGTTGTTGACGCAACTGTCCGTTACGGCGCGGTCGTTCCGCTTGTTCCACTCGTCGAAACGCCTAAAGAAGTTGAAGACGTCAACGGCGGACGATTCGTGCGCCGTCATTTGCGCCGCTCCCACGTTGCCGCGGCGCAGACTCCGCAGGGTTTCAGATTTGCTGAACTATTAGACGCTTATGAAAAAGCGGCTCTTGTTAAGAAAGAATATACAGACGATGCGGAAGTGTGGGGTGAATTTTGCGGTTCAGTCGCCGTTGTTTCAGGTTTGAACGAAAACAAGAAAATCACATTCCCAGAAGACACCCTTCGGGTGTTAGACAACTTCACAACGGGCGTTGTCCGAAAAGGTGCGCCGCTGACCCCGTCTTGACGGTTACGCTCGGGCGTTGTTTGAAAAGCTGTTGTCCCCGACACGCAAAGCCTATTCAATGTAAGTGGACGCGGCTTTCCCGAAGACGTGCTTTTCATAACTGCGGAGCAGGGCGAGGATCGTGCCGAATATAATGCTGGCGCAGACCGTTGTGATGGAGAGTAGGAGCGTTATATTCATTCCCTCAAGCATAATTTGTAGATTTTCACGGGTAAAAATGTCGGCGAATATTTGTAGAGATTATGATAACTAGCACGTATGGAACAAGGAATCTCGCGTGACTTAAAAAGACGCCGCATAATCTGCGGCGTCCGTATATTTACAATTCGGCGATCATTGTGCATAATAGTAAATAAATAAAGGTAGGAGGCAAGCATGGTAAGTATGGCGGAGATGACCGCGGAACAAGCGGTGGAAGTTGGAAAATCACTCTCATTTGAACAAGTCTGGGCGGCTATCAGACATTTTTCAGAAGAAGCCGACAAACGGCACGCGGAGACGGAAAGGCAGATCAAAGAGACCGAAAGGCAGATGAAAGAGACCGACAAGAAGCTCGATAAGGTAACTCAAAGTGTCGGCAGGCTGAGCAATACCATAGGGGAACTCGTCGAGACGCTCGTTGCGGCGCGGCTTTGGGAGAAATTTACGGGCTATAACCTTGAGAGGGCGTACCGGCGCGTGCCCATCTACGACGAAGCCAACCGCGCCGTAACCGAGATAGCCATTCTACTTTTTGACACGGATTGTGCGATGGCGGTAGAGGTAAAGACCGCCTTTAGTAAAAAGGACGTGGACTGGCACATCAGACGCATGGAGTTTATTCGGCGGTATCCGTCGAGAGAGCTAAACATAGGCGACAAGCGGGTGATGGGAGCGGTAGCCGGAGGCGTGGTAGCCCCTGAGGTCAGGGAATACGCGCATGAGTGCGGCTTTTTCGTGCTAGAGTTGACGGGCGAGTCGGTGCGACTCGTGGAGGCTCCCGTGGGATTTACGCCGAAGGTGTGGTGATAACACAGCCCTGTAATCCGCGAAGCGCCGATCAGTAAACCATTCCAAGGACACGCCGAATACGGACTACGCCAAAAGGTATACAATCTGTGAAAAGCCCCTTGGTTCACCTATGGCAGCGGAAGGAGAAGGCGATGACAGCCATGTTTCGTCCTTTTGCCACCCAATATTTGCGCTTCCCACCCGTTGCTAATGAAGACCGTACCGTTATGTCGATCTCAAACTACGATGACAAGCCGCCTCCCGTCCTCGTCCCGCCTTCATGTTTCCCGAAATCCACCTACCAGAACTCATTAAAATCCGCAAATGGTCAGTCTCTCGGATGATCCCCGTTTAGATTCTGAACTTACCCTACGGCATCTAGGCGCGAAATCGAGGGAGCTAAATAAGTTTTTTAACGGTAGACAATAGAACTTGCAGAGCAAGCTTTTTTGCATGATCAACGAGACAGCTTTCAGAGCGAGAAGAATATCCATGATCATCCTTAAAAGAAGTCTGGCAGTTTTTATACCTTCTCATGTGTATAATATGATTTAGATAACAAGGAATAAGACCATGAAGTCTAGGAATTAAAGCAAGAAGTCTGGGTATTTAACTCTGAAGTATAAGAGTTGAGACTTGCAGTCTTGAATCTAAACTCTAATTCCCGGTTGTTAAGATCACATTGCTTGCAAGACAGGGGCAACGGTGGTGTCTGACACCGCCTTACCTGCGTGCAAGACGGGAACAACAAGGGTATCTGACACTTCTATACGGGGTGGAGCGCCTAGAAATCCCAAATACTGAGCCTTTTTCCTATGGCGAGCGTCATCATGCCTGTAATGACCGCCCGCGCCTGTGCAAACGAGACGGTATCCAGACTCCATCTGGCGAGTTGGGAAGGAGGCATATCTTCCGTAACTAAAAGCCACCGCCGCGCCCCAGCGCCCAAAACAAGTGAGCCGTTCGCCATAGCCCGTTCCGCGCACGCGGGACAAATCAAAGCCTGCTCCAAAGGAGAAAATACCGCACCCTTTTCAAAGGGCGATCTACAGACCGCACAGTGAGACAGAGACGATTTCTCCCCGATGAGACCGAGCCAATTCCATAGAAAATGAACGAAAATCAACGCGCAGACGCCTTCATCGGCTGTTTCAAGCGCAGTCAGAGAACTTGACGCGATTTCAAACGCCCGCGCCCATTCACCCCCGCCCGCATGGGTCGCCGAAACCGTGCCGCTTATAGCCGCTCCCACCGTCGCCCTATCGAAACTCTCTCGCAACCCCGGACGCCATGCCTTCACATCGAAATCAATCACTTTACGAGAATCTTTCACCGGGTTGTGGTAAAGGTAGAGAACCCCTTGGTGAAACGGCGATATTGCGGCGCGGAGTTTAGACTTTGCCCCGCCGAAAACCGTCGCGCTCACAACACCCTCCTCCACCGTTAAAAACAAAGCTTCACGGTTGGACTCGCCAAAAGATCGGACGTGGAGGACAAGGGCGTTGTTGAAAATAAGATTACGAGACATGGCGTGGACCACGAAAGGTTTGCTGTTAAAGCGCCTAGCTTCGCAATTCCGCAAGCGCTTTTTCCCGAACCTCGATGATGCGGTCGCACCACCGATCAAAGTCTGGGTCTTCTTTTTGACATTCCGCATGATTCAACACATAATCGAGCGTCTCTCTGATGCCTTGGTCAAAACGGACGCGGGCTGTGAAGCCGGGCACGAGGCGCTTCAGTTTGGTGTTATCGAACACAACCGAATTCGCCTTATCACCAACCAGCCCACCCATAAAGTTGTAGGGACCAATCGCGTCAAGGAAATCGCTTGATACGTGAACCGCATTGAGCGGTCTGTTTAGAACAGACGCGATGATGCCATAAATCTGATTCCACGTGAGAGTCTCATCAGACGTGATCTGAACCGCTTCGCCTATGGCGTGGGCATTGCCCATAAGCCCGATAAAGGCGTTTGCGAAGTCGCTGTTGTGGGTCATGGTCCAAAGACTCGAACCGTCCCCGTGTATGATGACAGGTCTGCCTTCGAGAATACGTTTTATCACCTGCCAACCTCCTTCTTTGCCGTGTACTCCAAGCGGCACACTCCGCTCGTCATACGTGTGGCTTGGGCGCACGATGGTAATAGGGAAGCCTTGTTCACGGTACATCTTGAGCAGGAACTCTTCGCAAGCTATCTTGTTGCGAGAATATTCCCAAAACGGGTTAGCGAGCGGCGTACTCTCGCTTATGCGGTAGTCTGACGCAGGCTTTTGATAAGCCGAAGCGGAACTGATGAAGATGAATTGCTTGGTTTTGCCGTTGAATAGCCTGAAGTCCCTTTCAACTTGCTCTGGGACAAAAGCGATAAAGTCAGCGACCACATCAAAAGTAAGCCCAGCAAGCCGCGCCATAGTTTCTTCTACGTTGTTGTTTATGTCGCAGTGGATATGAGTCGCCGCGCCGCCGAATACGTCGTTTCTGGAACCTCGATTGAGGAGGAATAACTCCCAACCTTTCTCTAAAAGTTTTTTAGAGATGGCGGTACTTATGGTGCCTGTTCCGCC
>JAISEA010000047.1 GCA_031264475.1 Treponema sp.
CTTGCCCGCGAGCGTAACGGCGTTTACCCCGGTTGGGCGCAAGGTTCTTGGGTGTTGACGCGGCGCAAAGATACAGGACAAGCAGTCAGAATAAGAGTCTTTATCAGAAGCGATCCCAATGTCTATGTACAGTTCCGCCCTTTGAACGCGGATAAGTCTCTTTTGGACGTGGTAGTCTACGACGCATACATCATGCGATCCACCCCGCTACCCTTCTCTTTCGACCGACTCATGACCGAGCCGATTGAAGAAGTTTTCAAATCTCTGGGCGACAAATTCCCCAGCAAGTACTTTGAGCCAGAACTCGCCTTTTACCATGACAGCAGTGATTTTGTAGAAAGCGTCCGCGCGTACCTTCCCGAATTGGCGTTTCAAGACGACGGCGCTATTGATCAGAACGGGGAGTACGTCTTTATCGAAACGCTGGAAAAGCAGACCAGCGAGAAAGGACTCAACTGTTCGGGCTTCGCTAAATGGGTGATTGACGGGATTTTGAAGCCTGTTACAGGACAACGACTCGACATTGACGTTCTAAAAAAGAAATTCGGCGATAGGGGAACGAGCTTCTCCGCGCTTTATGACGACTTGCGCGATCCGTACTTCGGGCTTGATTGGACGCGGAACCTTGCCTCTATCGCAAATAAGACCCTGCTGTCGGAAAATTTCAGCAAACAAGAGGAATTTGAAGTAAAGCATTGGACTTTCCAATTCGTTACCGAGCGCGTGAACAATACACGAAACACGGAATCTTATCCGGGGTTTTTATCTGACGCGGGATTTGCCTTTGAGGGACTGCACGCCTTGATGTACACGCTTGCAATCACAGAGCCGAGGCGTATCTACTTAGCGGCTGTGAACCGCGAGATGGGCAACCCGCCGCTCCGTCAGTATTTTCACGAGGCGGTTCTTGTGCCGTATTTTAACGAAGTGGGCAATTTCACGATAACAGTCTTTGAAAGCGCCGCGGAAACTTCATTCACTGCGTTCAAAACCCGTTATCCAAAGGGTTGTTTCGTGAGCTTGGTCCGCATCCCGCTTAACGGTAGCTTCGAGCCGTGAGCATCACTGGTACATTATCAGGTAAGGGCGGGGTTCAAGCGCGTAAACCTCTTTGGGGGAAAGAAGAGGTTTGTCGAAACCCGCGCCCGGTATGTTGAAATTATAAAAAAGTTTGAATGACTTCAGCGGCAAGTTAAGCGTTGGTTTCTGGGGCGTTTCCCTATTATAATCGTCAAAGGCGTTTGCCTTATAAGAACCTCTTTTTTGGCTTGGGTTACCAAACCCATCTGCGCAATGTACCACCCGTACCTTGCTGAAATTCCCTCTAATGGAACTGCGTTCCGCTATCATCCAAGGCTTGAATTGATGAATCACAAGCATACGCTCTCCGGGCAAGCCGTTTTCTTTCATGTAATCCTCCATTATCTGTTGCACGCGATTGATTTCACTTGCGCTCACCTGCCCGATTTCCTTCATGGGCTTGGTTGTCCGCCATTCAGGGTCCAGAGCAAGGTGCACATTGGGGTATTTCAGATAGGGAAGCATCCGCCTTATAGCCGTAGATGGGTCGTATTTGCCGATTTGATGATCAATAAACACGAGCATATTATGTTCTTGCGCGTAATTTATGTATTTCAGGAGCGTTTCTTCGTTTATGATACCTATTTCGCCTTCGGGCCACACGGTTCCATAGATGATGTAGAATGCGGTGATGACGTTCCGCCCGCCGACAGCTTTGTATTCCGCCGCGAGTCTTGTGAGCTGTTTATCCAATTCTTCCATCGAATATCGCCCCAATATGCCCATGTTTTTGGAATTTGGATGCCCGTAATACGCAAGAATGTCGTTATTGAGGAAAAGCGACCGCTGGTCCGCGGTGATAGGCGCGGATGCTTGCGCTTCCTCCTGCGTCATTACTGAATAGGGCGCCGTATTCTTCTTGAGCCGCTCCGCGGCAAGCTCGCTCGTATAATAAATATGCGGGAAAAGCCGTCTCTGCTCGTCAATACTTTCGGAGAAAGTCGGCAAAGCGATAAAACAGCAAAGCAGAAACAGGGAAGGGATAAATTTCCCCTTCACTAGTTTAAAAAAAGTCAGCATCTTTTTCCAATTCCTGGGTGATCTCGTTAAGGCGTTTCGAGAGGGTTTCGATGGTTCGTTCAAGCCTTTCCTTTTCATGGACGAGTCGTTCATGCGGGTCTGTTTCCGTGGTTTTCTTAAATCCCATCTTGACCGTATCTGGACTCTTCCCTTCAAGCAAGGCTTGTTCCGCAGACGCTCGCTGTTCGTCGTCCTTAACGCCAGCCAAGTACCGCATATTGTCAGGTCCCACAGCCGCGTTCAGGTTGTATTGGAACGTCTTCATAGCTGTAGTTGCGGCGGGACGGGGTATCCGCAATATTCGGTCAATGTAATCCTCGAAACGCCCGCCTATCTTAATACATAATTCGCGAGCTTGCAGGAGTTTCTCCCCGAAATTCTTCACCATTTCGCCGTTTTCCGCGAGGTACTTGATACGAATGATGTCTGTAAGCGCGTTAAGTTCAGGGGACGCGGCGAATACGTTATGATACACGTCTTTTTCTTCAGCTTTTTCGAGGAGTCGGTGGAACACAGCCCAAAACTCCGAAGTATGGGCGCGCGCCGGCAATTTCCCGTTCCGTGAGCAAGCGTGGATATGGTGCGCGTATTCATGAATCGCCGTGTATAACAGCAAGTTGTCGTCCGCGAAGTTGCGGTTGTGAATAAGGATTTCACGAGTCTCCGGCTTGTAAAGCCCATTGACCTTCTTACTGTTCTTGCCAGAGAACACGACGGTAAACTCTAGTGGGCTATCCTCTATTGAAACAAGTATTTCTTTTACCTGATCAGCGTTCATTTTTCCTCCTTAACTTATTCTAATTTCCCCATTTTCTCCATTGCCAAGACGACTGCGGCTATACAGGCGGTTTCTGTACGCAAAGCGCGGTTTCCCATTGAGAGGCGCAGGAAGCCTGCTTCTTCCAATTTATCCCGCTCGCGATCTGACCAGCCTCGTTCCGAGCCTACGGCGATGACGACCGGACGCCCCATCATGTTCAACAAGCCAAAAGAACCTTCGGGACGGACGTTATCCGCGACTATCAAGATAGGACTGATTCTGAGATTACGATCCCTGCCTGACGCGGAAACAAATGTGTCTCGCGCTCTGTCCCAAGGGCGTTCCTCAAGCCAATCGTCCAGAGTCGTGTATGCGGAAAGAAGGGGCAAACGTGTATCCCGCGCCTGAGCCGCGCCTTCGATCAGCGCCGCACGCGCTCCGCCGTCTATAAGCAGTCTCGTGTCGCGGTAGCTTTTCTCACCCATATCCGTACCCACAAGGTCGATGGCTTCAACGCCGAAGTTAGACAAGTCGCGTAGTAACCGCCGTAGTTGGATGGGACGCGGAAAGCCCACGCTTACGCAGATAGGCAGACGCAACGGCGGGCTCTCTTTGACGTCTAAAGAAAACACGATACCGTCAAGGCGTATCGCTTCGATGAGTCCATTGCCCAAATTGCCGCCTAAAACGCCTGCGTCAAACGAATCGCCTATATTTTTATGTAAAACTTTGAGAAGATGAACTGCTCTTTCGTCTCGCTTGGGAAGAGGTTTACCGATTTCAGT
>JAISEA010000065.1 GCA_031264475.1 Treponema sp.
GTGTAAGATACCGCGGATTTTGTCGAGTTCGAGCCCGCACCCACAATGACCCTACCCGAACATTCCTTTACCGCTATCTTTATGAGCTTCTCTTCCTCATCCTCTTCAAGCGTAGGCGCTTCGCCTGTGGTTCCAATCGGTACGATACCATCAACACGGTTCGCCATCTGGAATCTTACCAATTCCCTAAAACCATCGTAATCAACGGCTCCGTTTTCTTTCATCGGCGTAATAAGCGCCGTAAACACTCCTGTCAACATTGTTACCTCACTCATAGTCTGACCCCGCCAGATCGTCCAAAACATCGTCAATGGTAAAAACACCCTTTCGCGGTTCCGCAATTAACCATTCCGCGGCAAACAAAGCCCCGTAAGCAAAACCATATCTGTTCCGAGCCGTATGGGTAATTTGAACGCCGTCCGCCGAAGAATCAAATACCACGCTGTGAGTTCCGGGCACAGCCCCCACCCTCATACTGGCAAAGTGCAATTCTTCATCTTCTATCGGACGGTTTATCGTCTCCCAAACCACCCTTTTCTTCCGCTTAAATTCAGACATGATCTTCTCAACAAGAACCTTGGCGGTCCCCGAAGGACTTTCTAGTTTCTCATTGTGGTGAACCTCAAAGCCCCCCACATCGTAATCGTCAAAAGAATTGAACAGTCTCGCGGCGTATTGAGCTATCCGATAGAATAGATTTACCCCTATCGAGAAGTTCGGCGCGTAAACAACGCTTGAACCGTTTGTTTCAACTATCTTCTCAACGTCCGCAAGCTTATCATACCAATTTGTGGTTCCCACTACCGTAGGCGTCCGCACATCGGCAAGCCGCTTTATGTTCTCAAACGCCGCGCCCGGCTTGGAAAACTCAATAGCCGCATCCGCCTTACTAATATTCTTCGAGCCGTCAATGGACGTTTCTATAGTATACCCCAAAAGCGAAGTCTTCTCCGCCGTATACGGATCGATGATAGCCGTAATTTCATGCCCGCGAGACGCTATAACTTGCTCCAATTCCTTTCCCATCTTTCCATAACCAATAAGCGCTATTTTCATTCTTTTTCCTTTCAATCAAAAAATTCTTTATGTAAACCGCGCACTACATCCACGGCTTGCGTGTCTTCAACAATGAAGCTAATGTTTACCTTGCTTGCGCCTTGAGAAATCATCTGAACCTGAACGCCAAGCTCAAAACACACGCCGCAGGCGCGACTGAGTATCTCCGAAGACCGTTCCACATCGCCAATGATCGTAATAATAGCCTTACCTATTTTTATATCAACATGGGCGATTTTAAGGAGGTCCTCCCTAGTACGATCTAGGTTGTAAGCCGCATCAAGAGTGACTGACACCGACACCTCACTCGTCGCCACTATGTCAACCGAAATGCCGTATCTTGAGAACGCCGCAAATACTTGTTCCAAGAAACCTGATTGCCCCATCATACGGGTCGACGTAATATCAACCATCGTTACATCTCTACGAGTCGTTATGGCGCGTACAGGCTTTGGCGTGGCGTTCTTTTCTACAGTGGAAACGATGCGGGTGCCGGGCGCAGATGGATTGTAGGAATTTTTTACCAAAACGGGCACGTCTGTTTTGGCGCAAGGTTGCATAGCCCGCGGATGCAGAACTTGCGCACCGTAATAGGCAAGCTCTGCCGCCTCCTCATAGGTAATGACCGATAAAGGTTTAGCCGACGGCACAATATGTGGGTCCCCGCTGAGTATACCATCAACGTCCTTCCACACCTGCGCTTCTTCAGCGCCGCACGCAGCCGCGATGACAGTTGCGGTAAGGTCGGAACCGCCTCTGCCCAAAGTCGTAATCACACCATCTTTTGTTTTTGCGATGAAGCCCGTTACAATGGGCAGAACACCCTTTTCTATAAGAGGGAGGAGTCTTTGCGGTATGAGTTCCCAGCTTTCCTTCAACAACCACGCTTGGGAATAGTTGTCGTCAGAAAGAAAACCAGCTTCCCACGCGTCGATGGGCTTGGCGTTGATGCCTATTTTTCTGAAATACGCGGACACTATCCGCACCGAAAGTCTCTCGCCAAAGGAAACAAGGTAATCTTTTGTCTTTTTGGTGAGTTCTTTTATCATAGAAATGCCTAAAAGAAGGTTTTTTAACTCTTCAATCAGCGGCGTCATTTCTACATCAAGCCTCAATTCCTCTATGGCTTTGCGATGCGGTTCTTCAATCTTGTGGATTGAAACAACCCCCTCTTTCAACGCCAAATCAGCCGCCTCAAGCAGATAATCTGTAGTATCCCCCATTGCCGACAGCACCAGTACCGGGTGTCGCAGCATATACTGCCTCACGATGTCCGCCATACTGCGGATGCGCTCCGCGTCAGCCACAGAACTTCCCCCGAATTTCATTACTATCATAATGGTCAATATTAGCAGATATTACGTCTTTATACAACGGCTTCTCGCAGGAAGCCCTGCGGCACGCCGCCTAGAAGCTAGAATCTTGAAATAAATAACTCTTTTCCATTTTGGTTGGAATTGACCGTGGTATTCCTCATGCCATAGGTTAAATTCCAAGGAATTATATTGGCGAAAGAGAACAAGCCGCGAATATATTCACTGTCATCATAAGTTATCAGCCATTTGTGGTTGCAATTTTTCATATTTTCGGCGAATCTTCTGTGATCAAATGATTTATGTAGATCGCCGTTTTTCCCATAGAGCGCTGATTTTGTCGCAGAATAATACGGTGGGTCAAGAAAAATAAACACGTTTTTACCTTCTTTTTTTACTAACTCTTCATAATCGTAATTTGTTATTGTCGAGCCGTTTATTACTTTCGCAAGACCGTTTAATCGTTCAATACTGCTTTCGGTAAATCTTCCCTTAAAAGCGCTTTCAGAATAGCCTCCGCTTAACGTCGTGCCGGAAAATGTTATGCGGTTATAAATAAAAAACGCGGACGCCTTTTCTAAATCGTTAAAGCTTTCACTGTTTTTATTCAAAAACTGAAATAATTCTCTGCCAGCCGGATATTTTTCCCGCCATTCATAAACTTTTGCAATCAAAGCGTTCACATCTTTTTGCGTCATTACCCAAAACTTGTAGAGTTCAGAGTATAAATCATTTATCCAATATTTTTTATTTGGATAACACTGTTTTACATACACAAACACCGAACCACCACCAAGAAACGGCTCGCGGAATTCGTCAAAATCGGGAATCAATTTTGCGATTGTTTCAACGGCTCTGCTTTTCCCGCCCGGGTACCGTAATGGCGATCTTATCATTTTGTACAACCAATTTTGACCGTGAAATTATTTTCGTTTGCCTCTCTAAAAAGTTCCAAAATGAGAGTCTGTAAATCAGTTTTTAACTTGTTTTCCGTAATAAATTTTTCTCTGTCTGCCGTACAAGTTTCTGAAGTAATTCCACCGGCAAGTTTTGTTGAAGTTAAACTCAAAACCGACTGGCTTTTTATTTTTTTACCATTTATCTCAACGTCCCGCAGATTGGAATACAAAATCATCTTCAACAAACCATCCTTTATATCGCCCATACTTGGTAAAACGCCTTGTTTGGAATGTTTGCCTTCAATCAAATATACCGTATTTTCATCAATCAAAACTTCATCAACCGTAAAAAAATACTGTCCGCCGAGATAATTTGTAATCGTAATTTTTGCTTTTGAGAATGTTGATAAACTCTCTTTCGGCTGTGTGGTAACGCTCTCTCTTGCCTGTGCCTGTTCCGCTTTTTCGCGCGAAAACAGCATAAATGTTTTTGTATCTTTGCCGATTTTCTCTTTGAAGTTATCAATGCCAGATTGACTATGCAAAATCACATTCGTTTCATTTGATATTTTCTTGTATGCACTTTTTGCTCTATCTATTATTGAATGAAAATTGTTTGTCAGTTCATTCATATTCCAATGCAAAGCCGAACTGTGATATTGTTCTATTTCTTTGATTTTTGAAACAACATACTCATTATTGAATTTAAAATCAGTTATTTTATTTTCGTATTCCTGATTTTTTACCGCTTTATCGTAATATGCGAAGATCACAAAAACATCAAGCAATGACATCAATGAAACGGTATCCCATTGCAAAAAATCTCTATCGCCGTCAAACCCTTCGTCTTTAATTACAGGAATTACAGTTATTTTCTTCGATACATTGAGCGTATTATAAACTCTCTCATAAGGATATGAGCGTGTACGTTTCGGAGACACCCATTTTGATATTGCGTAAGAATATTTTTTATCATTCAAAAGGCAATATGAGGGTGTTTTGTTGATATTGAATTTATCAATATCAACAGTTTGTAAATCTTCTGAAAGAAGAACCTTGTACTTTATTCCTGTTATTTTTCCTGTAATAATATTCATATCTACTTAAGCTTATTACAGACTTCTACCCGTTAAGAAGTCATTAAACAGGCTTCGCCTGCTTGTCGGGGACAGTGGTGCCCCCTTTTAGACAACACCTGTTAAGAAGTCGTTAAATAGGCTTGTCGCTATTCCTTGTCGTATTGAATTAAAGTGCGGATGGGGATATTTGGCAAAGATTGCTCGTAATGAAAGAAAGGAAGTCCGACAATGCCGAAGATTTCAGGCACGATAGCGCCGACGTCTGTGAGGAGTTTGTATGCGGCGTTAAGCGTTCCGCCGGTAGCAATGAGATCGTCCATTAGCAGAACCTGTTTACCTATAGGCACATCATCTGGATGAATCTCAATCTCGGAAACACCGTATTCTAGGTTAAAACTCATGCTTAACGTCTTACCCGGGAGCTTGCCTTTCTTGCGAATCAGAATCAGCGGGATACCCATACGATCAGCGAAAGGCGCCGCGAAGAGAAATCCCCTTGCCTCGATAGCCGCGACAGCATCTATGCCCTTGTCTTGATATATCTCGACCATAGCGTTAATGCAGTAGTCAAAAGCTTTTGGATTCGCCAAGATAGAGGTTATATCATAAAAGAGTATACCCTCTTTGGGGAAATCAGGTACTTTTCTAATATAATCATCCAAGTTAAATCCGCGCCCTTTAGTCATTACATGGTCGGTCCACTGCTTTACATTATTGTCAATGTTTTTTGCATAGAGTGGTTTGTGATAAAGAGCCACTTCCGAATCATGCACCATATTGGCGAGATAGTCCACGGCGGATTCGTCAGCGGGTGAAAAAACCCCACACGGTCTACCGACAAGATTGATGTGCTTGAGAACCGTCTCTAGGTAGGCAAACGAATCGGGATTAGGTTCCTCACATCCAAAAAAATATACTTCAGCAGGGAGTATATCCGTACCCATGAGATCCGGAGCAATAGTAGAGACCACACGCGCTGATTTCAGCGACTTCGCTATGCTCTCCGCCATCTTGCGACAGGACTCTTTTCCATCAGTAACGATAAGAACATTCTTCTTTGTTTCCACAATGCTATGATTGTATGTAGGAATCTTGAACTTGTCAATAGGTATTTACACGCGAAATAAGGCGGCGTCTGACACCAATGGCGGTCGGATCGAAGCCATGCCTGACCCCAGCCGACACCAGCC
Organism: Treponema sp.; assembly: GCA_031264475.1. The sequence goes on from JAISEA010000065.1 coordinate 5,538, forward strand.
GAGCGGCGGAGTTAGGCGATGTCTGACACCAACGGTCGGGTAGGAAGTCCTATCTGACACTAACAGCGGTCAATCACCCGAAACGAAGCGAAGCAAGTGATGTCTGACACCGAAGTGATATTTAACACCGAAGGCGAGGTCTCTGACACCAACGATTACCGCGAACTTGAAACCTTAGTTTCAGACCGAGTCACATTATGGTCTGACTCCGAGTCATATTATACGAGGAGCGTGGCATGGGTAAGTATCTGTCCTTGTGTTAAGAGATAGGTTAAGTTTAGGTATTTTGGGGTAGGCTTCGGGTGCCAGACACGCCTGTTACGAAGTCATTAAACAGGCTCCGCCGGTGCCGCATCTGACAGGCTTGCCTGCAAGGTCCGCAACATAGTGTTTATATCTACGGGTTTGGCGATGTGTCCATTCATGCCCGCTTTTAGCGCGTTGTCTATATCTTCGCTATACGCATTGGCGGTCATGGCGACGATGGGAATGGAAGCCGCATCTCGACGATTCAATGCGCGTATCATCCTACAAGCTTGGTACCCGTCCACGTTGGGCATCTGAATGTCCATAAGCACAAGGTCATAATAACCCACTTCGGAGCTTGTAAACATATCAAAGACGTTCTGCCCGTCTACCGCTTCTTCAATATCAACATGAGTGTCTTCTAAAAGCTCTCGCACGATGATACGGTTGATTTCAACATCTTCGGCAAGCAGAATACGCTTACCGGTAAAGTCTGGCGTTTCGTCTTGCCCACCCGATTCCTCTAGGGAAACCTCCGTTTTCTTCAAGGCAAGGGTAAACATGAACGTCGAACCCTTGCCAAGACTACTCTGCACCGAGAGACGACCCCCCATAAGACTGACTAGGTTTTGACTTATGGCAAGACCCAGCCCCGTACCGCCGAAACGCACCGATATAGAACTATCCGCTTGCTCAAACGGTATGAAGAGACGCGAACACTGTTCTTCGGTCATGCCCATACCACTGTCCTTCACTTGGAACATAACACTCATATCAGTCGCGGTCTCCACATTCAAAGTCGCCGACAACGTGATCTCACCTAGCTCAGGCGTGAATTTAACGGCGTTCCCTAAAAGATTGATCAGTACCTGTTTGAGACGAAGCTTGTCGCCTAACACGCCGTGGGTAGGAATACGCTCATAGTCTTGAATAAACGTGATGAACTTCTCCCGGCAACGCTGGGCAATCAACTCGGAAACTTCCTTGAACATCTGATGGAGCGACAGAACTTCGTTTACAAGGGAGAATTTACCCGACTCGATCTTCGACATATCAAGAATATCGTTGATAATACCCAAAAGGTGATTCGAGGCAAGGGCTATCTCATTCAGAGAAGCAATGGCTTTATCGGAAATCGCAGCTTTTTTGGCAATAGCCGTCATACCCGTTATGGCGTTGAGAGGCGTTCTGATTTCATGACTCATGCGTGCCAGAAAGTCGCTCTTCGTTTGCGAGGCGACCCGCGCCGCCTCAGTCTGTATCTCAAGTTCTTGTGTGCGCTGTTTTACAAGATACTCCAAATCCTTTCCCCTTTGACGGTTCTTGATGAATAGAATCGCTAAAAGCACGAGCGCGGTCATCAGAAACAGGGAACTAGCAATCAAATACGGCGCCTGCGCCCGCGCCATCTTCCCTCGATAATCAAAGACCTTACGATTCCACCTGTCCGCGACGCCTATGGTGTCTATCAACTTTTGACTCTTGTTAATGATATACGCAAGAATGGTGTTACCGCCGCTGAAGCCAAAATAAACGTCGTAAGACTTGTTGAAAATCAGATTAGCCTTGAACCCAGGTTTCTCATGGTAGTTAGTCAAGCTCAACAGTACATTACTGTTGCCCATCAGAAGGTCTATCGCGCCGTCCTCAAGAGCGTCGAAAGCCTCTTCTTTATTATGATACACGACAAGTTTGTCGTGATCAGGAAAATACGTCCGAAACACCGTGCCAGACATGACTCCCGCGCCCACGCCTATTCGTTCAAAGGAAAGCCTATGCACATTCACGTCTGGATAATCGGCTCGTGATATGAGTATGAAATAATCAGACTGATAGGGTGCGGTAGAAAGAAAAGGAATAGCGGCTTCTAGCCCCGCATTGGCGATGAGTGAAGCTTCGCCGCTTCTTATCATGTCTATGATTGTATCTCGCGGAGCGTCTGTTTCGTTTACCACGGTAAATTTGAGACCCGTCATATTCTCTATGGCGTTCAGCACGTCAAAAGCGATTCCCTGCCACTGCCTTTCTTGTTTGTTAAAGAAGCTCACCGGGTAATTATCATATTCCGCCACGATTGGAACAGCCGTCTCCGAAGTGTTGTGGTTCTCTATATAACGCAACTGCCCGGGTGAAAATAAATCAAAAAGCTTACGGTGAAGGTACTGTTGGTAGCCTTCGTGGTAGAGTTCAGAAAGCTTCTTAGAAGCCTCTGTTCTCAAGAACTTCTGCACGACTGAAACGACAGGTCTGAGTTCCTGATTATGCGTGGTAAGACTTGTCTGGCTAAAGATGACAGGGAAGAAGTTTTCGGCTACAACGTCCCCGTAAACGTCGAAAGCCGCTTCCGAGACGCTCTCATGTATGAAGGCGTCTATTTCGCCAGACTTGAGTAAGCGGTATATCTCCTCAAAGTTCTGTACATATATAGATACAAAGTTATTCAAACCCGCGTCCTTGATACGCTCTTCCACGACTCCGCTTTTCCAAATGGCGTAACGGTGCATCCTATTCTTCGGTAGTTCTAAAAACTTCGGGTTGTTTATGATACGCATGAACTTTACGGTACGCTCCGTGATGTTATCCGTCATGTAAAGATCGTTCCTGTCCTGGTTTTTGGTAAGTTCGCAGGTGAAGTCTATGCTATTATCATTCAGACCGTTCATAAGGTCGTCCCATCGATAGATTTGGGGGGTAAATTGAATATCAAACATACCTGAAAGCAAGGCGCAGAAGAGGGCGGCGTATCCACCCACGTCGCATCCATCTGCCGCGTCCCGCAAAGGAAAACATTCGGTAGACAGAGTCATACCGAGCGTAAAGCCTTCAGGATAATCTTTCTGTAATCGGTGTATCGCATCTATCTCTTCCTGCGTTACAAAGGGGATCAACTCGAATGATTCGTAGACAGGATAGGCTTGTTCTACCTCGTCCGCGGCATGGGGACGATCACTATTACATGACGATAAGAGGATAGATAATACTAACAGCGACGTTTTTCCTACCGTCTGTATCTTGCCATAGGGGATCATAAAGATTAGTCGCTCTCCGAGACGTCTACCGACACGGTCATAACCACCTTATAGGTCCTGCCTTTCCGCACGGTGATAGGGCGAACTACCAAATAGTCGCTCAACACGAACCTGACCTCATGCTGTCCGGGTTCAACAGGCAGAGGTTTCGACGAATCGACGTAGACGCCGTCAATATAGACGCGCGCGTTTTTCGGCGCTTCAAACGTAAGGATGGGCGTCGGGTCCTGAAGCTCAATAGTGAGGAAAAGCGTCTTCCCGCGTTCTATCAGGAATAGTCGGCTTTCGTTACGGAAGTCTTCGGAGACGACGACTAAATGGTGAGACCCCTCTTTTAAGAGTAACTCTTCATTCACATTTTCTATCAGAACGTCGTCTATGAGCAAGGCAAATGGCTTACCCGCCAACTGTTCGGGATACCGAAAGGATATATTCAAAGCGCCTTCGTCGCTCATGATAGGCTTCACGCTCAAGGTGAAACGCATCTTTTCAATTTCCTCGTCTATACCCTTCATAGCCGGGGTTATCCTGAACAGAATGGGAAAAGCATTGGAGGCGATGCCGTTCAGCACGGTAACGTAAGGGGTTGTTTTAAGCCCATGATTCTCCTGTACCGGTATCTGATAGATCGTTTGTATCTTGTTTGGGAGAACCTCGAAGAAGAGACGGCGGGCTGAAACATCGGTAACGCCCACATTCGGGATGGTTTCAAGCCCCGCGTAAACGCCGACCATGAGTCCGCCCCTGTAGGCAAGGTATGCCTGAGGAACGGTAAAGTTAAGTTCCACTCCCCGAAAGAATCTGACGTCTTCAGACATCGCAATGATCGCCGAACCTGTATATGAAAGCGGTATAGAAGTCCCGACTATATTATCCAATGAAACAAGAAGATTTCCCTCGACGAGCACGTGAACAGGCTCTGCCGAAATCGTTTGAACCTGCATCTGAATAAAGAATAATACATATATAAATTTTGTTTTCACCATATCCCCTTTTCAGTAAAAAATGAATAGTGAATATTATTAGAAACAGTCCTGCGTCAAGCTTTCACACTACGCTCACTATTCACTCCCTTTAAACAATAATTTCCCTGGGTCTTGAGCTTTGCCGTTCTGACGCAACTCGAAATGCAAATGCGGTCCTGTTGATTGCCCTGTTGACCCGACTCTGCCAACAGGATCGCCCGCTTGGATTCTGGCGCTCTGCACAACCTCGATTCGTGACAGGTGCCCATAAAGACTCGCCCAATTTCCCTCGTGCTTGACGACGACGTAGTTGCCGTAAATCGTATCGTTTCCCGTTTCGGAGACGATTCCGTCCTGGGTCGCAAAGACCTGGGTCCCCATAGGAGCGGCAAGGTCAAGACCATTGTGGTTATTTACATTGCCGGTTACCGGATTCCTTCGTATACCGAAGTCGCTCGTTACCGTGAAGTAACGCAAGGGGTAACTGAACCCTTTTTTCTCCATAGGGTAAAGGAAGAAGGCTTTTTCTGTGGCGTTGAAATCCTTACCCGGAAAAAACAGGAATTGCTCATTACGCACCATGATGATTTCGGCGTTTTTGTCGCCCATACGGGCGTTAAGCATAAGCTTTTCCAACTCTGATTGTGTCGCGTCAGCGCCGCACGGGACGAACAAGCCCGGTATTGTCGGCAGTAACAAAACGTCTCTATCCGCGATTTCCGACCTGCGCGTCATACGATTCAAGGTTGCTATCGACGACTCGAAGACGACACAACGAGCCGCTATGTTTTGAAGGTCCCTATTCGCGCCGAGCTTGTACTCGTAAATAACCAGCCTTGCGGCTTCGGATCGCGGATCAACCAGTCTCGTCTGATTCAAGACGCGCTTTCTCGCCTCTTGGACGTCCGCCACGTACTGTTTAAACTTATCGTCCTTTTTCCCGTCAAGCTGTTTGATAACAGGATACGCGGCTGGCGTGGAAACAATCTTGAATATAAGACAAACGAGAAAGATTAGTTTCAAATAATTTATCCGAGATTGGAAACGCACGGAAGGAAGTTTAACAGGAAAGTAAGGAAATTTCAAGAGCTATCAGCGAAGAATCTGATTTATCGTTCGATAGTTTTTTAATTAACCGCATATTATATGAATAAACGCGGGCAGAACCAGCAATTTTAGATGAAAGAACGCCCGCGCCGCTCATTTTTGAATAAAGCTTACGCTTGAGAAATAGCATCCGCTGGGCAAGCCGATACGCAAGCACCGCAGTCAGCGCATAGAGACGGGTCTATCCAACGGACGTCGCTCTTTTCGGAAATAGCCCCAGCAGGACACTCACTTTCGCAAGCCCCGCAATTCACGCAGGCATCACTGATCTGATACGCCATAAATTCCCTCCTAAAATGTTTAAGATTTATATGAAGGATACCCCATGCCCCTGATTTTGTCAAGCGTTATATTGAGTGCGGAGTCGAATAAGTTGGTGCCAGACACCGACGCGAACACCGAAGCAAACGAGGTGTCTGGCACCACGACGCGAAACCCCGCGCGAAGTCATCTGACAGGCTTTGCCTGCAAACGGAGCAGTTCTTGGGCTTTCTTTCTTACTAAGGAATGGTATTTTGACTGCGAGATATGGAGGATAATCTCCCACGCCGCCAGCCCGATGCGCCTTTGTTCTCCAACGCCTTGGTATGCGTCCAAGAACGCCAACGCCAGCGCGTTATCCGGATAGGAGACATCGAATCGCCTCATCATATTGTTCAAAACAGCCTCGTCCTCCGGGGCTATCCCTATTTTAGCGAGCGCCCTAACCGTTTCCGTCAGGACTATTGTCTCCGTCTCTGCCCTCAACATCTGCATAAGAACCCGATGCGCCTCATTCCCGCCGAAACTTCCGAGACTCTTCGCGGCTCTCAAACGGACAGACGGATAACTATTGACGATAACGCCGTTCAGCCTCTCCTTATTGACCACGCCTTCGAGACTCAGAAACTCCAACGCGCTAAAAATCTCCTCGTCCTTCCCATTATCTCCCTCAAGCATCTCTTCTATTAACGATAACGCCGCCATCTTCACGTTTCGGTCAGGCATCCTACTCTGTTCACGAATCAAGACGATATTTGCGTAATCAGGGGAATAAGACGACTCCACGCCCACCATTCCGCTGGAATCTTGAGGGAAAAGGGCGAAAAGAGGGAATAAAGATAAAAAAACCACGATTGCTTTTCGATACATCATAAGAACCATAATACAACCTCTAGCGACTTTATTCAAACCCATCCCCTACGGCGCGTAAATAGAGCGGAGCCATCCCTTGTGGAAATCCCACGCCGCCTTCTCTTCCCGTCATAGCCGCCCGCTCTTTTGGGCGATTCCCACGTTCTTCCGAGTGCCTCGCAAAGTTATGTGAGTGGCTCGCAAAGTTGTGCGAGTCGCCCGCAAAGTTGTGTGTGGCACTCACGAAGTTGTGCGAGTCCTTCGCCACAACTATCCGCGTCATTCGGAAAGTCTTGCGAGGCGCTCGGAAAGTTGTGTGTGGCACTCACAAAGTTGTGCGAGTCCTTCACAAAGTTATGCGAGTCCTTCGCAAAGTTGTGCGAGTGGCTCGAAAGTTCTTAAAAGAACGCGGGACGTTGGTGCCAGACACCCAGAAAATTATCTAACAAATTCATAAAAAACGGAGGATGAAACCAAAGCAATTTCCACGGCAGTCCCATAGTATAGGTATGAGAAGCTTACGAAGACTCCTCTACGGAGCGACCTACCACGTCACGTCAAAAATTGACCATGACGACATGATCCTTCTTGATCCCCGATTCAAGAAGCTCTTACTTTTTTT
>JAISEA010000089.1 GCA_031264475.1 Treponema sp.
TCACAGATACCCCAAGTTTCTTCCGTAGGAAAAAAGCCACAAATACCGGTAAAGCCGCTATAAAAACAGGCAGGAGTAAAAATAACATAAATCCACCTTATTTCACCACCTTATCACAAACACCATAGACATTCAACACACCCTTCGGGTGTTTCAATACTTCACAATGGTTGTTGTCCGAAAGGGGTACCCGCTGACCCCGTCTTGATGGTTACGCTTGCTTTGCAAGCGGAACCTACGCTTTATTTAGAAAAAAGGGGCGGAGCAAGACGTTGCTTTTAGAACACCCGAAGGGTGCGCTTGTAAGCAAGCGGAACCTTCGCTTTATCAGACACCGCCGCACGTCTCTGCTCATTGCTAACTGCTCTCTGTTCTCTGTTCTCTGCTCTCTGCTCTCTGTTCTCTGCTAACTGCTAACTTTCAGGAGGGGGCGCAACACAAGGGCGTCTGTGTGCCTCCCTCCGTTTTGGAAAACCGCGCCCCCTCATGCTAGTGATTAGTGTCAGACAACAACAGGCTGCGCTTGCTGTAAAGAATTGATTTTTGCGTAGAAGCCGTTGCCCGCCGCAAGCAACTCAGGCGGTCCATACTCAACAATAGCGCCGCCTTCAAGCACAATCACCTTGTCCGCACGGGAAAGCGTCGAAACGCGGTGTGAAATGATAATGGCTGTCGTGCCACGCAGGTTCTCAAACAGATTAGCCAATATACGCTTCTCAGTCTCCGCGTCAACAGCAGAAAGACTGTCGTCTAACACCATGATACGCGAATGCGTATACGCAAGTTTGGCAACAGCCCGCGCAATAGCAACCCGCTGCTTCTGCCCTCCAGAAATAGTCAAGCCCTTCTCCCCAATAACCGTGTCCCACCCTTGCGCAAAATCAGCCAAGTCCCGGTCAATAGACGCCATGATAACAGCCTTCTGAAGCGCCTGCTCGTCCGTACCATCAACCCCATAAGCAACATTGCTCTTGATAGAGTCGGAAAAAAGATAGCTGTCCTGCGGCACAACACTAAAGAAACCGCGGAACTCCGCCAAGTCCCACTCGCGCGCGTCAATCCCATCCACCAGAACCGCACCCCGCGGCGGCTCCACCATGCGGGTAAGCGCCTTGATTAAAGTCGTCTTCCCAGAACCCGTCTTTCCCAATATGCCCAGAATCTCCCCTTGTTCAAGCGTAAAGCTAATATCTTTCAAAGCAGGCGCCTTTTCATCATAAGCAAACGTAAGACTCTTGACTTGGATGATCGGACTGTCTTTCGGCGCTTCGTGAGCCTTCCCCCCAGACGAAGCGATAAGCGGCTTCGCCGACATCACTTCATTGATACGCCTGAGACTCACCGCACCCCGTTGAACCATGTTTACCATGAAACCCGCGCCCATAAGAGGCCAAATCAACATCTGTAAATAACGAAACAAGGCGGTAAGTTCCCCCGGAGTCATAAGCCCATTGACGACACGGATGCCGCCAACTACCAGCAGAATGATCGAAGTAAGCCCTGAAAAAAACGATATGAGCGGGAAAAACACGCCGTAGAGTTTCACCAAGTCCATGTTCGCCTTGCGGTAATCGTCGTTAGTGTCCGCAAATTGACGTAGGAAGTACCATTCCTTGACAAAAGACTTCACGACGCGGACACCCGCAAAGGTCTCCTGCACGATGTTACTCATGCTGGAATAGGTCTCCTGCGCCTTCTGGAACCGCTTCCCAACTAGGTTCCCAAAAAGCAGAATAAGCACGGTAACAAGAGGCAGTGGAAGCACCGCAAGAGCCGCAGTTCTCGCATCCTGAACGAATATTATGACTAGAATCGACACAGCCATGACCGTTCCATCAAAGATAGCCACAAAGCCCATGCCTATAGCGGTTCTGATCGTGTTCATGTCGTTGGTTGCCCGCGCCATGAGGTCGCCTATTTTGTTCTTTTGGAAGAAGTCATAAGACAAGGTAAGGATATGGGCGAAGAAATCATCCCGCATTTCCGCTTCAATGCGCCGCGCGGAACCATGTATGAAATACCGCCACAAGAAACGCCCGCACGAAATAACGGTCATCATAAGTACCATGCCCCCGACCAGAGGCAGGAGAGAAGTCCACCCGGTTACTGAAGAATAATAAATGGCGTCAATGGATTTTTGCAGGAAGAAGGGTATTATGACTTGGGCGGCGTCTACCATTATAAGAAAAATAAAGCCCCAGAAGTAACGCACTCGGTATCGGTAGAGGTAGGGGAAAAGAGCCTTGTAATCGTTTTTCATTGTTTTTTCTTATCCGCTTCACCTTTTGCCTTCGTATCCGCGTCAAGCCTTGATTGCCAAATATCGGCTTTCTTCTTGGTAATTTCAGCGTCTTCACTTTCTCCGAAAAGTATGTGAATACGGCGCATTGCGAAAAGGAATTGGATGGCGCGGTCCAGGTCGCTTGCTACGTTGCCCGCCAGCTCGTACTTTTCACGGTAACAATCGGCAATGAACGGCAATAGCTTCTTTATAAGCCGCATGTGGTAAACGGTCGATTCATAATTCGGAGAGTCCATGCTCATATTAGAAGTCGCATTCTTCATATCAAGGAAATTCTTGACGATGATGGCGCATCGCGCTCTTAAATCAAGAACCGCCCACTTCCACTTGGAATTGTCCCCGAAAGCGTCTTTCAATAGGTCGATTGCCAAGCCCATCTTTCTCACCAAGAGGTACCGCTTGTTCGCACTGACACCCTCTATGAGGTCAAGTTTATCCTGATAATCGGAAACAGGCACGTCAAGATATGGACTGACGACGCTTTCCATATAGGCAAGGGCTTTCACAATGGATTTTCTGCCGTTAGCCAACGCAATTTCGTTTCTCACCTCAAGCATGGCTCTTGATATTTCACTCGTTACAATATAATAGGACGTAAGGTCTACCATTTCTTGGGCAAGCTTGATCTTTGCCAAAGCAACCCCAGCCGCGTCTTGAGGCATCTCCGTTAAAGACTGCGCTTCCCGACTTGTTATGCTATCTATGGAATTTTGGCACATACTGATCTTGTCTAGGTACTGTTGTCTGTCTCTTATCATGATTCTCCTTATTTCACACCGTATTTTAACAGCATTTCGTCCGCGTGCGCAAGCGCCGCTTCACCCGCGTCTCCAGCAAGCATACGGGCGATTTCAAACCGCCGCTCTTCGGGTTGGAGCGTAGTTACACCCGTAACAGTCCTGCCCGTGCTGTCTTCAACTTTTTTCCCAACCTTTAGGTGATTGTTGGCGCGAATCGCAATGCTTGCGAGATGGGTAACGCAGAAAATCTGCTTTAACTTACCGATCTTCGCCAAGTATTCGCCCACGGCGAGGGCTACCTCTCCGCCTATACCTGTGTCGATCTCGTCGAACACCAGCGTTTCAAGCGTGTCCGCATCTGAAAGCACGGTCTTGATGGCAAGCATCACCCGTGAAAGCTCCCCGCCAGACGCGACACGGGAAAGGTCTTTGAGCGGCTCACCCATGTTAGCCGATATGAGGAATTCGATGTTGTCTGCCCCGGTGGGTCCACAAACCATGGACGTCTTTCCTTTAGGAGCGACATTTACCGCAAAAACCGCGTGTGGCATACCCAAACGCGCCAGAACAGCCGAAATCTTTCCGCTCAAAACCGCGCCTGCTTCTTTGCGCCGTCTCGACAGTACCCCGGCGCGTATTGCCGCCTCTTTCTCTAGTCTGCCTATTTCCGCCGTAAGCTTCTCTTGGTTTTCCTCAATATTGACGAGGGCTTCTATTTTAGCTTCCGCGTTCGCCTTATACGCGAGAATAGCGTCTTCGTCACTGAGGCTATCTTTAGACATACCGTATTTCTTCTTGAGTCGGAATAAGAGACTGAGTCTTTCTTCTACTTCTTCAAGCCTTCCCTGTTCATACTTCAGTCCTTCAATATATGAGCGTAATTCTTCGGCGATGTCTTCAGACTCGAAGTAGAGGTTTTCTATACGCTTGAGGATAGGCGCGAGCGTACCGTCGATGCCAGCCGCGTTTTCCATGTTTGACAACGCCTTTCGTATCATGCTCAAGATGGAGTTTTCGTCAGAGAGAAACGCTGTGTCCGCGTTATTTGCGCACGCGGAGAGCTTCTCGAAACGATTCAGCCGTGAAGCTTCGTTCTCAAGTGTCTGTGTTTCTCCGGGTTTAGGGTCTGCTCTGGTGATTTCGTCGACCGCATAGCGGAGTATTTCAAGCTCTGTTTCGCGGTCATGTTCCGCGTTTGTCTGCGCCGCGAGATCGTTGCGTTTCTCTGCTAATTCCGAGAATATCTTGCCGAATTCAGCGACTTCGGCGTCGAGTCTGGCGAAGTTATCCAAATACTTGCGGTGGCTTTCCTTGTTTATGAGGGATTCGTGGGAATGTTGTCCGTGTAGATCGAAGAGGAGCGCCATGAATTCGGCGAGGTCGCTTCGGGTAACTTGGATGTTCTGGATATAGCTGTTGTTTCTGCCTGACTGTCTGATATTCCGCCGAACGATGACGTATCCGTCTTCCATGCTGATGTCTCGTGTGTTGAGCCAATTGGCGGCGTCTGTGTTGCGTGGGTCTATGGACACTACTGCGGAGACGCTTGCTTCGTCAGCGCCGGAGCGTATCACGTCAGCGTCCGAGCGCGCTCCCAAGAGAAAGCTTAATGAGCCTACGATGATGGATTTTCCTGCGCCTGTTTCGCCGGTGAGTATATTAAATCCTTTTTGAAACGAGAGGGAGAGATTATCTATGAGCGCGTAGTTCTTGATGTTTATTTCTTCTAACATTATGCGTCTGACACTGCCTTTTTGATATTCATCGTTTTTGAACCTCACATAACAATACCGTATTTCGCCCATCCTTGTCAACACCCGCAAGGTGTTTCAATACTTCAAGAGGGCACCCACAGGGTGTTTCAATACTTCAAGAGGGTTGTTGTCCGAAAGGGTGTGCCGCTTCCACTGTCTTGACGGTTACGCTTGCTCGCAAGCGGAACCTCCGCGTTATTAGGTTAGACAGACGCTGATACCGACAAGCGTAGCGAAGTCGCACAAGCAAAATAAGGAGGGGGGCGCGTCTTTCCCTAAACGGAGGGGGTCAAACAGACGCCCATGTGGTGCGCCCCCCTGTCTTCAGCCCGCCCCCGCATGGTGTCAGACACCGCCACCTAATCCCGCCCGTTGCCTGGTGCCAGACACCGCCACCGCATCCCGCCCGTGGCATGGTGCCACCCACCGCCCCCTACCCCCGCCCGTTGCATGGTGTCAGACACCGCCACCTAACCCCGCCCGTTGCATGGTGTCAGACACCGCCGCCTAATCCCGCCGTTGCGTGGTGTCAGTCACCGCCCCGAACCCGCCCCGTTGCGTGGTGTCAGTCACCGCCCCGAACCCGCCCCGTTGCATGGTGTCAGACACCGCCCCGAACCCTGCCCGTGCGTGGTGTCAGACACCGCCCGCGTCCCTGCGCCGCGTCTGACACCCGACGCTTATCTCGCCCGTCTTCCTTTGCTCATTGCTCTCTGCTATTTGCTCTTTCCTCCGTGTCAGACACCTCGCCTTTTTGCCTTTTTGATGAGGCAATGCGTCCCTTGCAAAAAACAACAAACTATGCTATGCTTGAAATCGCCTCTGCAAAGAAGCGCGGTTTCAAGCGCAACTTCCAGAGGCGCCGCCTCCGTAGCGAGGCGTATCTTAACAACACCTCCAAAGGAGGCTTTTTATGTATAAATCAGTTTCCTCTTCGTTTGGCCCCCCCCCCCCGCACCCTGTTACGCATGGGGCGCTTTCTCTTTACCCTTTGTCGCCGAATATACCTATCAAGGTATTGAAGACTACAAAGGCGTTGACGTTTACCTTCCTTCTTCTTTTCGCCCTAACCCCCATAGGCGCACAGACTAAGGCAACGCTCGCTATCCTCCCCTTCACCGGAGGACAGGGAACGGACGGTGAGACCATCGCCGAACTCTTCTCTTTTCAGAGAAACCTGACCGCCGTCTTCAGTCCGGTGCCGCGCACCAGCATTAACAGCGCCATACGCAATGAGCGGGGCTTTCAGATGGAGTCCGGCATGACTGATCCGGACACCATAGCCGCGCTCGGCAGACAACTCGGCGCGACCTATGTTGTCGCCGGAACCATTACAAAACTAGGCAATCAAAACCTGCTGATCATCGCCATCCTGCACACCGAAAGCCTGCGGCAAATAGCCGGGGACATTCAAACCTACAACACTATCACGGACATAGAGGGCAAGTTGCCCGCTATGTCTCAGAATATCGCCGCGGCGGTCAAAATAGACACTTCGCGCCTGCCCCTGCTCGCGCTTCCTCCAGTACAGTTGCTGGACGGGGCGGACAAGCGGGAAGCGGACGCGCTGGCGCAAATACTGGCGGTACACCTGATCCAGAGCGGCAAATATGCGGTATATCCGCGCACCAAGAGTCTTGAACAGGTTCAGGAGGAGTACGGATATGAGTTCAACGGGGACACGGCGGACGAGTACCTGCCCGCTATAGGGAGGGCGGGCAACCCGCGCCTCGTGTTGTCCGTAGCGGCTCGGCGCTGGGGTAATGGCAACAAGTTCAACGCGGCGGTCATCAACCTTGAGACCGGCGTGCAAGCGGCAGGAGATTCGGTGGATTACCAGAGTCTTAATGACGGCTTGGCAATAATGGAAGAACTTGCGCTGAGACTTACCGGACAAGACATGGCTGTGGCAAAGCGGGTGGCGGAAAATGAAGCGGCACGGAAAAAGGCGGCGGCTACTACGGCGGCGGCGCAGAAAAAGGCAGAGGCGCAGCGGAACATAAGGGAGCATTATCCTTTTTCCTACTGGAGCATGAGTCTGAATGTAGGCTCCACATTTACAACGCCGGGTTTAACCCTAAGCCCCGCTATAACCATCCCCATTGTGAAGGTCGCCTATGTTGATCTGGGCTGTGACTTCGGCTTTTTTA
>JAISEA010000020.1 GCA_031264475.1 Treponema sp.
GGCTACCGCGACGCCTTCGCGTTTGTGCTGTTGATCATCGTGCTTATGGTAAAGCCTTCGGGGTTGCTCGGCAAGAATCAGGTAGAAAAAGTATAGCCTGAGCGGTATTAAAGACAGGCATTTGGTAGACAGAATGGGTCATTTGGTAGACAGAACGGATCATCCGCTAGACAGAATGGGTCATCCATTAGACAGGATGGGTCATTTGGTAGACAGAATAGATCATCCGTTAGACAGAATGGGTCATTCTGTCGACAGAACGGGTCATCCGGTCGACAGAATAGATCATCCGGTCGACAGAATAGATCATCCGGTCGACAGAATGGGTCATTCTGTCGACAGAACGGATCATCCGTTAGACAGAATGGGTCATTCTGTCGACAGAACGGATCATCCGTTAGACAGAATGGGTCATCCGGTCGACAGAACGGATCATCCGTTAGACAGAATGGGTCATCCGGTCGACAGAATGGGTCATCCGGTCGACAGAATGAGTCGTTTGTTAAGCAGAATGGGGCGCTTCTCCTGAAAATGAGAAGCGCGCGCAATAAAATAAATAAAAATGTAAAAATGCCCTTGACATACATTAAAAAACTATTTATATATTTTATAAATGGGACGATTCCAAAAATCAATTGGAAGCGACTCAAATTCAGATGTTAGGAGAGAGTATGAACATAAATAGTAGTTTGAAATATTCGTCAATCCTTGATGATATGGAGAAAAGCAAAAATCGTTTCTTCGCATTGGGAATAGATGACGATTTTGACGATGATGAGGACTTTGACGACGAGGACTTCGATGACGAAGACTTTGACGATGAAGACTTTGATGATGAAGACGATTTTGACGGCTTTGATATAGACGACGATTCGTCCAGCTACGACGACTTCGATGACGAATAGCCATATTGGTCGGCTTTTACATACGCCAGCTTCCCTTTCTTGCTTACCCTTGCTTCATGTTTGGTCAAGCAAGGAAGTGGAAAGCCCGGCGTCGTAATGGCGTCCCAAGCTTTGAACCATTGTTTGTAGCCATAAGAACCCTGCCCGCTCCATAGACGCCGCCTCTATCCCGCTCGATCCGCTCGCCGAAAATTGACTCTAAAATACCCGTCGATAGATTAAAACGATTTTTACTTAATAGACAAAAATTATGCTTGACTATTTTATTATTTAGCCCTATAATAACTTTGGACGTGAGGTAGAAAAAACGACGCGAAAATTCCTATTTCATTATAACCATAAATCTAAATAAAGGTGGAGAGTAATGGTTGAATATACATTATCAAATGGTATTATTGTCAGTTCAAGTAAAAAAGTCGGCGATGGCTTCGTCAGTGTGGAAGGAGAAAAGTTAAGCTCAAATAAGAAAAGAATAATTGTTGATTTGGGCGGGACATCGGTAGTATATCCAGCGCTTATCAATACCCATGACCATATGCGGGGGAATTACCTGCCTCGCGTGGGTCCTAAACCGGGTAATTTTTACCTTAATTGGCTTCCCTGGGACAACGATCTGAAGGCTTCAGACACCTATACGGAACGTTCCAACCTTTCAATAGAAGATATATACACATTCAGCTCTTACAAGAATCTATTTTCGGGCGTTACGACGGTAAACGACCATTTTCCCCAAGCATGGAACAAAGATATTCTGCCGAAATTGCCAATCCGCGCAATAACCAACTATGGGCTTGCCCATGAAGCTTCCTCTTATGACCTAAAATGGGGAGACGGCGTTGAAATTGAACATGAGCGGGCGGTAAAAAACAAATGGCCCTTCATCACGCACCTTGCCGAAGGCTTTGACGAAGAGGCGATGAACGGCGTTAAGAAGCTTGAAAAGATGGGGCTTCTTGACAAACACTGCCTCTTTATCCACTGCATTGGTTTTAGTGACGAAGATATTCAAAAGACGGCCAAGGCGGGCGCAAGCGTCTCTTGGTGCGCCGCGTCCAATATGTTCATGTTCAACACCACGTGCAAGATCAGAAAATTCCTTGAGGCGGGCGTCAATGTTACCATAGGTACGGATTCGACTCACACCGGTTCCTTCAACCTTTTCGAGGAAATCCACTACGACCGCGCCCTCTACCGCCAACTGTATGGGGAAGATTTACCCACGACGACCATATTTAAGATGGTTACGGAGAATGCGGCAAAGGCGTTCTGGCTTCAGAAAAGTTTAGGAACCCTTGAATCAGGCAAGCTGGCGGACATTCTGGTTCTCAAGGCGAGGCACGACGATCCATTTGAAAACCTTGCGAGCGCGGACATGAAAGATGTCGAGCTTTTAACTATGGCAGGCAAACCCATGCTCGGAGAGATGCGTTTCATCGAATTCTTCGGCGGAGTGGTTCCGAAAGATTATAGTCAAATCAATATAGACGGGCGTTCTATGTTCGTCGTCGGAGACCCCGCAAAGCTCTACACCGAAGCGCGCAAGAAGATCGGCTTTAAGAAGACGCTGGACTTCTTGCCGTTTGAACCGGAGGGATAAATGCCGAAAGCATTACAATACCAGACGAATTCCGTTATCTATTTTCGTGGTAACAAGGCGGAAACAGTTTTACTTTTACAGGCAGGGAGGGTTTGTCTAGTATCAGAAGACCTTGAGACGCAAAAAGAAGTAAAGGAAGTGCTGGGTAAGGGTGAATTCTTTGGAGTGAAGTCTGCGCTTGGGCGCTATCCCCGTGAAGAAACCGCTATTGTTTTGGAGAATTCGATTATCCTTAGTTTTACGGTGTCTGAATTCGAGTCAGTTGCCGCCGGGAATGTGGGCATCATCATGCAAATGCTCAAAGTTTTCTCAAACCAGATGCGGCGCATCCACAAACAGGCCGCTTCTTTGCTGAAAGAAGAAAAGCCCAAAGCGCCGGATGTGGGACTCTTTGCGGTAGGTTGCTATTATTTCAAGAACAAGAAGTACGCCTACGCACGCCACATATTCAACCATTATTTGTCTTACTATCCTACCGGGGCGCAGGCGGAGCAGGCGCAGACTTATATCAGAACTGCAGACGCGCATATTGCGCATTACGGAGACGGGCTTGCCCAAGCTGTTCCGAATGAAGAGACGACTGTAGACAACACGCCCGTTCTAGAATCAGGCAAGCTCTATGCAGAGGCGCAGAGCCTCATATCCCAAGAAAAATATCTGCCTGCGTGTCAAATCTTAAAAAAAGTCGTGGATTTAGGCGAAGCAGAGTTTGTAGAAAAAAGTGAATTTGAGCTGGGACGATGCCTCTTCCTTATGGGTAAATACGAGGAATGTATCAAGTATTACACCCAACTACTCTCCAAAAAGCCGAAGCACGCCTCTATAGGACAGATGCTCTTCTTCATGGGGCAATCCCACGAGCAATGCGGGCGCGCAGAACAGGCGCTTTCTTTCTGCAAGAAAGCTCTGGATTTAACAAACGACGTCGCGGTCAAAGAGGATATTAGCGCCGTGATAAAGAGATTAGGGGGAGCGTAATGGAGGGACTCGAAAATTTTGTCCGCTTTGCCAAAAGCTACAAGGCGAGTGAAATGATTTTTTCCGAATTTGAGCGGGGAGACACCTTTTACTTCATCATATCGGGAAGAGTGCGGCTCGTTAAGGTAGTGGGTGAAATAGAAAAAACGCTGGATATTTTACAACCGTCGGAGATGTTTGGAGAAATGGCGATTCTGGAGAATTCTCCGCGTTCAGCCACGGCCATAGCGATGGACGACGTAAAGATATTGGAGTTCAATCGGCAAAATTTTGACCTTCTGATGAAAAGCAACCCGCAAATAGCCCTCAGGCTCCTTAAAATGTTTATCAAACGCATCTACGACCAGAAACGCAGGTTTATGATACAAGCCCTTGACAACCCTCAGGCAAGAATAGCCGACGTATTCCTTATGCTAGACGAAACCATGCCTGACATAGATCGCACCACCACCCGCCGAGACTTCAAAACCACCGTTGAAGGAGTCGCCCATTGGGTGGGCATGAATACCCCGCAAGTCAGAAATATCTTGGGGAATTTTGAAAAACAGCACCGAATAGAAATACTGCCGGACAGAATACTCGTCAAAAACATAAACGACTTTGAACGATTCGTCAACTCTTCCCGCAAACAATAGCCAAGGTTACAACATCCCAATAAAACTATCCCTCCTCTCCTCCCCCCATTCCATACTATTATTAGATTATTGTATATTGTCAGTATGGATTACTATCCATAAAGAAATCATTTTATTAGGAGACTTTATGTTAGAGGAATACATAGTGAATTACCTCAATTTTTGCAGAAAGCAAAAGAATCTAAGCGCCAATACGATAAGAACCTATGGGCTTGACCTTGGACAATTCAAGAGATTCATTCACGGAGAGACGATTGTTACACGGATGCTTGTTCAAAACTATATGGAGTCGTTAAACGACACACACAAACCGGCTTCCGTAAAACGGAAATTCGCGGTTTTGAGATCGTTCTTCTATTATGTGGAAGAAGAATACGGCTATGAGAATCCCTTTTTACGGCTCAAATTTAAAATAAAAGAACAAAAACGACTTCCCCGCCTCATACCGGCGGAAATGATTCAACACTTACTCAAGACGCTTTACAAACAAAAGACGCTTGAGACCTCGCGGAGCAAAAAATACGCCGAACTAGTGAAAGACATTGCTGTTTTGGAACTTTTGTTCGCCACAGGACTACGAGTTTCTGAATTATGCGCCTTATCCAAGTCAGACATAGACATACAGACAGGAAACGCGCTCATATACGGGAAGGGCGGCAAGATGCGGCTCGTTTATGTAGTCAATGCGGAAGTTATCGAGATTCTACGCGAATATGCAAGCATCTTCGCCGCGTCCATTATCAAAACAGACTGTTTCTTCATCAATCGAGTCAACAAACCTCTATCGCCAGACTCGGTGCGCTCGATGATTAGACGGCGCACAGAAGAAGCGAAAATTCCTATACACATCACCCCGCATATGTTCCGCCATTCTTTCGCCACCCTGCTATTAGAAGAAGACGTTGATATACGCTACATTCAGCATTTCTTGGGACACAGTTCCATTGTAACCACGCAAATATATACCCATGTTTCCGTAAAAAAACAACGTGCCATCCTATCGGCGAAACATCCACGAAACAACATGAGTATGACCTAACAAGCGGCGGCATACCCATATCGTGCGTATCTCATTCCGCAAACAATATTGATAAGGCGGACGTTTTTCTATGAGAAAGAACGTCCGCGCCGCATTACACGTCAGAAAAAAATTTCTTTCACACATTAAAAAAAGCGCTTGACAATTCTTTATAATTAAGGATAGAATAGATGAATGGAGTTTGAAAGAACATTTAAGACGGCTAATGCTCAAACGGCGCACATTACAAAAGCCGCCATAACCACTTCTCTTTCATCACTCGCCAGAGAACCTATAGCGCGTGCCGTGGCACGGGGAGCGTGTGCCACGGCACGAGAGTTGCGTGCCGAAGCACGAGGACTGCGTGCCGAAGCACAGGGAGCGCGTGCCATAGCACGGAGGTTGCGTGCCACGGCACAAGGAGCGCGTGCCACGGCACAGGGACTGCGTGCCGAGTTCCATAACACGTGTCGTATACTTTATATGCCGCGTTTCATTCATTGCGCTTTACCGGTGATAACACCGGAAATTTATATTTAGGAGATTTTTATTATGGATTACATTCCAAGAAGAGATTCCATTTTTGTAGGATGGGCGAAGATTCTACTCGGCTATGTGCAGACTCGCCTTGTCGCGTTTAACATTCAAGACACGATATTTCAAGCTCTGTTTGCCTTGTATACCGCGTTTGAAAATGCTTACAATCGCACGCTTGACGCAAACAAGGGACCCGTCGATATAGCGGAGAAGAACAGGACGCGCGCCGCCTTTGAAAAGGCTTTGCGTAGCTTCATTAAGGCGTTTCTGCTTTACAGTCCTTTTGTCAGCGACAAGGATCGGGACGAAATGCGAATTCCCATTCACGACTCGACTGCTACGCCCATACCGACGCCCACAACCTATCCAGAGTACACAATAGACACGGCAACGCCGGGGCAGTTGTCCGTGCATTTTTGGGACGAGGCAAGCAAACGGCGTGGGAAACCCAAGGGTGTTCATGGCGCGGAGATTCACTGGGAAATGCGGGAAAACGAGCCTGTGAACGAGGAAGATTTGAATAATTCGGACTTTGCGACGCGGACTCCGCGTTTGTTTTCGTTTACAAAGGACAAACAGGGGAAACGGGTCTACTTCTGCCTGCGTTGGGAGAACGGCAAAGGAGAGAAGGGTCCCTGGGGAGCGTTAGTCCACGCGGTTGTTCCTTGAGGGAGTTTGTTGGGTAGGCGGCGCATACTGCACACCCTTCGAGTGTTTTAAAGCGTCCTCTGTTCCTACTTGGGGGTAGCGGAAGACCCGCACCCTTCGAGTATTTTAAAGCGTCTTGCCCTGCCCTCCTTTTATGAAACCAGCGGTGCAGGTGCGGGTCTGGAGCGAGGAGGGCGCGACACAAGGGTAGGCGCGTGCGATCTCGTTTTGGAAATAGCGCCCCACTCTTTATTGCTTCCTTGTATTTATATACACTTATATGTCGGGAACAATCATGACACTTTTTGACGAAGAATCAGGCAGGCTTTCCGTTGTCAAGGCGGATTTTATCACGGCTGAAACGCTTTTCTGGGAAGAATTATTCGGCGGGTTTAGCGTTTTGCGTGCAATCACTTATTCGACAAGCATGAGTTTTGTCTGCAAAATCCTTAAAAACTTCGATTTTGCGGAAATTATCTTCGGATGTCCCGCGGTTTTGTCGTATAATATGCAGGAAATTATCGCATATCAGATGACAAACGCCGAATTACTGAAAAGTTTCAAGGAAAACGCGAAGAAGAACGAAATTAACCTCGCGGAACGTATAGATTCTGATACACTGCGGCTTTTTGTCGCGCACAAACAACTTTCTCACGAAAAAATCTATCTTCTTGAGGCAAAAGATGGGCGTAGATGGGTCATAACTGGCTCCGCAAACCTCTCAAACTCCGCATTTTCAGGCATACAGCGGGAAAACATCTGTTATTTCGACGGGGACGCGGCTTTTGATTATTATTCGGCGCAATTTGAGCGACTCAAAGCGGGCAGTACCGACAGAATTACGGAAAAAGCCTTCCTCGCCGCCGTGTCTGACAATATCCGCGTTGACACTCTGCCAATCGCGGAAACCGTACGCGTGCAAAAGGCGCTTGTCGTTGAAAGCGTACCGATCTTGGACGAAGAAACACGCTTTGTGCTGGACGTAAAGAACTTCTCCAAACAAGTCGCCGAGATTACGCCGAAGCCCGACAAGAGCGGCAAAATTTTACTTGTTCCAGAGCATTTGAAACAGATTCAGCGGCGATTTTCTGAGAATGTTTCCCGCGAAAAGGAGTTGAAAGGAGAATATCCGGAGCTTGTCATTGATATTGAAACGCAAAGCGCTTCGCTGAATGGGAAACCACTCGATCTTTCGCCCGAAAAAGGCGAAGTCAAACGAGACGCCGCGCTTTTTCTTGACTATATGGTAGGCTTTGACTCGTTTCACGGGGAAAAAGATTCGGTGAAGGCGCGTTATTTCGAGCTTGCTAACTGGTTCTTCGCGTCTCCCTTCATGGCGCGGCTTCGTTACACGGCGGTCTCTAACAACCGCAATCTTCTGCCTTATCCGGTGTTCGCCCTGCTCTACGGTCAAAGCAAGGCAGGCAAGACTAGTTTTCTCGAAACGCTCCTCAAGATGATGATTGGGCAGAAGCCCAAGATGTCCGCGCCTGAATTTACCCGCAGTTCTATGGAGGCGCTGAAACATACAGTGAAGGGCGCGCCGATAATCGTCGACGATATAGCAAAGAAGCGTTTTGACGATCACGCGGTTGAGACTATCAAACATGACGAATTCGGCGTTGCGGAACGGCTCGTTGATTATCCTGCCGTCATTATTAGCGCAAACGAAGACGTAAAAGTGGTTGCGCCAGAACTTGTGCGGCGCATGGTTATATTTAGGGTCAGCATGGGCTTGACGAACATGGAGATTGTACGGAGCGACAATCGCGTTTCTCGTATTCAGAAGGACATCGGCACCGCGTTTTATCGTGAATATCTGCGGCGTATGATGCCGCGGGTCCAGGAAATGCTGGATTATCTGCATTCAGACGAGACGACCGCGTCTTTGCCAGACGTTTTAAGCGCGTCCTCTGAAGTTTTTACCGAGATAATTATGGAAAATGCGGAAAAGCCTAACCTCGTACGCTTCGCCCGCCCGCTCTCGCTTAAAGACTATTTTGACGACAAGGTTACGGGTGATCGGGCGATAAAAGCTATAACGGACGCATGGCATTCCGATAAGCGGGCGTTTACGGTGGATAAAAGTCGCAACGAACTGCGTTACAAGACGGCGAATTACTACGAGGCGCGTAACATCGTCAAGGAATTGCCGGAATTCCTTGAGCCGCGCCAATCAAACGAATGGATAATCATGTTACTCGACAAAGCGCGCGGTTTTTTCAACATTGATTTCAGACGCGGATTTCGGTTTTGAAAGCCGATACGTTCTAGTTTATCTTTCGGTAAAGCGCATTATTCCGCGTCATTTATCACTCAAGCGCACGGCAGGGTTCGCCCTTTTGTTTTTACGTTTCTGTGTTTATTATTTTATCGTATTTTTTATTTTCTTCTTCCAATAATTTCACTTTGCTGTCTTGCTTTTCAATCTCTAACTCCAATATTTCTTTTTGTAATTCAAGTTCCTTTATTTTATTTTTCTGAGCCTTTTGTTTATATGACAAGGTAATTGCCACAATAGGAATAGATAAAGCGGCAAAAGGCACTAAAATCCCCATAAACTCAATAATCATATTATAATCCTTTTATCCTGTGATAAACTTCACCATACAATAAACTTCTCATAGTCTATTTCATTTCAAAAATTCTGTCAACATACGCAAGGCGTGTGAAAAAGTGTCAGACACCGAGGCTGGGCACGTCTGACACCGAAGCCGCCTTTCTACCCTTGATTCTAAACGTCTACTCATATTATAATAGAAACGGGGTAAATATGAATGAAAATATTGATGTATCAACGTTAAAACAAGGAGCGATGCTCTATGAAGGCAAGGCGAAACAAGTATTCGCCGTCGAAGATGACGACAATTTGGTGATTATTCATTATAAAGACGATGCTACCGCGTTCAATGGCGAGAAAAAAGGGCAGATTCAAAACAAGGGCGTCCTAAATAATCGGATAGCCGCGGGACTCTTCGGCTTTTTGGCGGAAAACGGTGTGCCGACTCACTTCATAGGCGTGAGAAACGACCGCGATATGGTCTGTAGAAGGGTCAAAATTGTCCCGCTTGAGGTGATCATCCGTAATGTCGCGGCTGGTTCAATGGCGAAACGCCTCGGTTTGACCGAGGGTTCGCCGCTCAAGACCACCGTATTCGAGCTTTCTTACAAGGACGATAGTCTCGGCGACCCGCTTATTAACGACTTTCACGCGATTGCTATCGGTGCGTCTACTTTTGCGGAAATAGAGGAGATCAAGAGGGTTGCTTTCAAGGTGAACGACGTACTTTCCGCGTTCTTCTTGGGAAAAGGCGTGCGTCTTATCGACTTTAAGCTCGAATTCGGAAGGGACGGAGCGGGGAATTTAGTACTTGCGGACGAAATATCGCCAGATACGTGCCGTTTCTGGGACGCGGAAACCAACGAAAAGCTCGACAAAGACCGTTTTCGGCGTGATCTTGGCAATGTCGAGCACGCTTATAAAGAGATTTGGAAAAGGATTGCACCCTTCGGGTGTTAGATGACTTCACACGGGTTATTGTACGAAAGGGAGCGCCGCGTCCACTGACTTGACGGTTACGCTTGTAAACAAGCGGAACCTATTCGTTGTTAGAACACCCGAAGTGTGTTTTAAATACTTCACACAGGGATGCTGTACGAAAGGGAGCGCCGCTGTCCCCGTCTTGACGGAACTACGCTTGCACGCAAGCTGGGTCAGGGGTGTCTGACACCGCCTTTTGCTTTGGGTTGGGGGGTGGCGGAAGACCGCGCAAGCGGTCTGGAGACAGGGGGGCGCGTCAAAAAGGCGGCGGTTTGCCGAGATGCTTTGGAAATAGCGCCCCCCTCCTCATTATAGGACATTTATTATGGAAGAATTAGATAAACTTCGAGAGGAATGTGGAATCTTCGGGGTTTTTAGTACCGATAAGGCGCGGGACGTTTCGACGTTGGTCTATTATGGGCTGTTCGCGCTCCAACATCGGGGACAGGAGAGCGCGGGTATAGCGTCTGTAAAAGACGGCGTTATCACGTGTAGAAAGGGTATGGGACTCGTGGGAGACGTGTTCAAAAACGGCGAAACCCGAGAATTGCGCGGCTCCACAGCGCTTGGTCATGTGCGCTACTCCACCGCAGGCGCGAGTAATATCGAAAACGCCCAGCCCTTCGTTAGCCGCTTCAAACTCGGCTCCATCGCCGCGGCTCATAACGGCACGCTCACTAACGCAGAAGTCGTACGGGAATTGCTCGAAGACGCCGGTATCGGCTTTACATCGTCCAGCGATAGCGAAGTAATCGTCAACCTCATCGCCAAAAATTACAAAAAAGGAATTGAAAAAGCCCTGACCGATACGATTCAATCCATAAAAGGCTCTTACGCCTTAATCGTCCTGACTGACAACGCCATGGTGGGCGCGCGCGATCCAAATGGTATCCGCCCCTTGTGTCTGGGGAAAATCAACGACGGCTGGGTCTTGTCAAGCGAATCTTGCGCCATCGACGCAGTAGGAGGCGAATTCGTGCGAGACGTGGAACCGGGGGAAATGGTCATCATTGACAATGAACAGGTGCTTTCGTTCATCTTCAGCGAAAAGACCCGCCGCGCGGTCTGCGCCTTTGAATATGTGTACTTCGCGCGTCCCGATAGCACCATCGACAGGGTAGACGTCTACGGCGCGCGGGTGCGGGCTGGCGAAATTCTGGCGCGCGAGTCGCCCGCAGACGCCGATTTGGTCATCGGCGTGCCCGATTCTGGTATTCCCGCCGCGCTTGGCTATGGGAGGATCGCAAACATCCACTTCGGCATGGGTATCGTCAAGAGTAAATACGTGGGCAGAACCTTCATCGCCCCTGACCAAGAAGCGCGGGAACAAGCCGCCGCAGTTAAACATAACGCGCTCAAGAGCGAGGTGAAGGGTAAACGGGTCGTCCTGATAGACGACTCTATCGTGCGCGGCACCACGAGTAAACGACTCGTGTCTCTCCTGAAAGCCGCGGGCGCAACTCAAGTGCATATCCGCATCTGCTCGCCGCCGGTCAAATTCCCCTGCTTCTTCGGCATCGATACGCCGCACCGTAAAGACCTCATCAGTAACTCAAGCGGCGGTACCAATGAGCTTTGCTTGTCCTTGGGCGCGGATAGCCTCGCCTTCCTCTCTACCGAAGGCTTGCTCGAATCCCTCGATGGTAATGCGGGCTATTGTTTGGGTTGTTTCACCGGCGAATACCCTGTTCCTGTGCGTATAGAGCGCCCTTCGGGTGCTTAACACTCGGAGGGTGTTAGACGACTTCACACACCTTTCGGGCAGGCATAGCCTGTTTAAATACTTCACACTGGGCAGCGTTTGAAAGGCAGACCCGCTGACCCCGACCTGACGGAACCCCGCTTGCGAGCAAGCGGGGTTCCTACTCGTTATTAGAAGGGTACGCTGACACCCCCGTCCAGCGCCGCCGCAAGGCAGGCGTCATAAGTAGGAGGGGGGCGCGTCTTTCCCTAAACGGAGGATGGTAAACAGATGCCCTTGTGGTGCGCCCCCCTGTCTACGGTTCCCCCGCAGGGGGAACCTCCGCCACCCCCCAACCCGCAAGGTGTGCGAAGCAGGATGCTTTTGAAACACCCTTTGGGTGCGCCATCCCTCAACCCGCAAAGCAAAAGGCGGTGTCAGACACCGCTGACCCCGCACCCTTCGGGTGTTAGACGACTTCACAATGGGCGTCGTACGAAAGGGTGTACCGCTGACCCCGTCCTGACGGAACCACGCTTGCACGCAAGTGTGGTTCCTACTCGGTGTTAGGACGAGGCACGTTATAAGGCAGTAATGCGCCGCGATCTAGAGCAGGATCGTGCCGCGATCTAGAGCAGGATCGTGCCGCGATCTAGAGCAGGATCGTGCCGCGATCTAGAGCAGGATCGTGCCGCGATCTAGAGCAGGATCGTGCCGCGATCTAGAG
>JAISEA010000096.1 GCA_031264475.1 Treponema sp.
GTCGGCGCATGGTAGATTCCCATCAAAAGCCCGGTGTTGACACGGTCAAACGCCCATTGTTGCAGGTATCGTCTGTCGAGTAGTTCGGCGCGGAAGGAAAACGCCTGCCAAGATAGGGAGGCGTCTAGGCGCTCTGTGAAAGCGCCGACTTCTTTTTCCATGTTCCAATTCCAAGAACCGGAAAAGGTAAGATTGATCTCCTCGGCGAGGAGTTGCGGCAAGCGGAACGGCGTTTGCAATGTCAGAGTGAAAAACGCCAGCAATGCGGCGCTAAAAATCTTGTTATGTTTCATACCCTTCTATATGGTACTGTTATGTAATTTGCTTCACACACTTCGTGTGTTTAAATACTTCTTAACGGTTGTTGTCCGAAAGGGGGACCCGCTTCCACTGTCTTGACGGTTGCGCTTGCAAGCAAGCGGAACCTACTCGTTATTAGAAGAAGAGGCAGGACGCTTTTGAAACACCCGAAGGGTGCGCTTGCAAGCAAGCGGAGCCTACTCGTTATTAGATACCTCTGACACTACTCATTACTAACTACTAACTATTCACTGCTAACTATTCACTTTCATAGTATGAGGGGGGCGCGGTTTTCCACAACGGAGGGCGGCACACAGGCGCCCTTATGGTGCGCCCCCCTGTCTCCAGCCCTCCCCACCCACACGGTGGGTGTCTGACACCCGCTCGTCTCTGACACTGACTACTATCTGTTGAAATTTAATTGGCTCCAGACATAATTGAATTGGCTAAAAACATAATTGAATTACCTTTAAACATAATTCAATTGGCTAAAAACATAATTCAATTGGCTCCAGACATAATTGAATTACCTTTAAACATAATTCAATTGGCTAAAAACATAATTCAATTGGCTCCAGACATAATTGAATTACCTTTAAACATAATTCAATTGGCTCCAGACATAATTGAATTGGCTAAAAACATAGCGGCAAGCGGGCGGTGTCAGAGACGGCGCAGGGACGAGGGCGCAGTGGTGTCAGACACGGGGTCGGAGCACGGCGGCGAGCGGCGAGGTGTCAGACACGGCGCGGAGGCGCGGCAGCAGTGTCAGACACGGAGTCGGGGCACGGCGACGGGCGGCGGTGTCAGAGGTATCGTACAACGCGGAGGTTCCGCTTGCAAAGCAAGCGTAACCGTCCCTGTCGGGGTCAGCGGGTCCCCCTTTCGTACAAAACCCCGTGTGAAGTCGTCTAACACCCTTCGGGTGTGGACTTCTTGAATTTTGGCACACTGACAGAGCGCCAAAATTACGAATGTTTTTCTTGCGTACCGCGGTTTTTTGTGATTTAATATTTAAAGCTTCATTAATATAGAAGCTTGACGCTTGCGGGATTATTCCAAATTGGTTTAGAATAACCTTGCGGCGCCAACATCAAAATAAGCGAGGAAAATTATGATTAAACAATCTGTGCAAAGATTCGGACGAACCCTGAGCGGAATGGTAATGCCAAACATCGGCGCATTTATCGCCTGGGGTCTCATTACGGCGCTCTTCATTCCTACAGGCTGGCTACCCAACGAGAAATTCGCTTCGTTGGTTGATCCAATGCTCAGCTTTCTCCTGCCGCTCCTTATCGGCTATACAGGAGGCACCCTTATAGGTAAGGGAGTGCGGGGCGGCGTAGTCGGCGCCATCGCCTCTATAGGCGTCATAGTCGGCGCGGGCATCCCCATGTTTCTGGGCGCCATGATAGCGGGCCCTCTAGGCGGCTTCTGTATAAAGAAATTTGACGAAGCCTTTGAGGAAAAAGTCCCAGCCGGTTTTGAAATGCTGGTAAATACCTTCTCAGCCGGCATCATAGGCGGCGCATTAGCCCTCATCTGTAACGCGGGCATCGGACCCATCGTCGAAGTCCTGACCACCGCTCTGGGAAACGGCGTGGGCTGGCTGGTGTCGCATGGACTACTCCCCCTGACGTCAATCCTTGTTGAACCCGCGAAAATATTGTTCCTGAACAATGCCATCAATCACGGAGTATTTACTCCCCTCGGCACCCAACAATCCCAAGAAATAGGGCGATCCATCTACTTCATGATCGAATCAAACCCCGGCCCCGGACTTGGACTCTTGCTTGCCTATTGTCTCGTGGGCAAAGGAAGCGCGAAGTCAAGCGCGCCCGGCGCGGCGATCATCCACTTCCTCGGCGGTATCCACGAAATCTACTTCCCCTTCGTCATGATGAACCCTATCCTCCTCCTCGCCGTGATCGCTGGTGGATTCTCAGGCGTATTAACCTTAACCCTCTTGGGCGGCGGTCTCATCGCTCCAGCTTCCCCCGGCTCGATCTTCGCCGAACTTGTTATGACCCCCAGAGGCGCGTACCTTCCCAATATTCTCGGTATCTTAATAGCCGGAGGCGTATCCTTCATCCTGTCCATGGTACTGCTCAAAGCTTTTGGAAAAGAAGACGCCAGCCTTGAAGCGGCTCAACAACAGACTAAAGCCAATAAAGCCGAATCTAAGGGTATCAGTTCTGATAAAGTAGCAATGGCGTGGGATAATACCCCGTCCGAAGTGGTGCAAAAGATAGTCTTCGCCTGCGACGCTGGCATGGGATCAAGCGCTATGGGCGCGACTAAACTGCGTAAAAAAATGCAAGCCGCAGGTATTACGGGCATCACGGTTATCCATTCTCCGGTGAGCGAAGTACCCAAAGACGCTGATCTGATCATTTGCCATAGAGAGTTGGGAGAACGAGCGAAAAACTCCAATCCCAAAGCCCGACTGGTTACTATCACCGATTTCCTCAGCGCGCCGGAATATGATGAAATAGTCAATGGACTGAAAAAATAAGGAGATTATTATGCGAGAGTTTTCACATACTATCGCCGATCCAAATGGGATCCATGCGCGACCGGCGGGATTATTAGTGCAGTTGATGCAGAAGTTTAAAAGCAATGTTACCCTTAATAGGGAAGGACAAAGCGCCGATGCTAAAACGCTTTTTGCCGTGATGAAGTTGCGTCCAAAATGCGGACAGGTTATTGTCGTTAGAGCTGAAGGCGAAGACGAAGCGACGGCAATAGAAGCGGCTCGTGAATTTTTAACAACAAATATGTAAGGATTCTAGCGGTGGCAAACATGATTCCTGTTGCAAAGCTTTCTCCTCGATCTTACGCATTGCTTGAATATTTGTTACGTTCCAACGAGCCTGTAAAGATTGACGTTCTTACTAACGCGCTTAACACCAGTCGCCGAACGATTTTTCGAGAGCTGGAAAACATCGGGAACATACTTGCCGCCTCTAATACCGAACTAGTTTCCGTGCCCGGTAAGGGTATCGCCTTTTCCGGGCGCGGTGAAACCCGCCAAAGACTGCTGGAAGAATTGGCTGAATACGCCCCTTCCCCCCAAGCTACTTCAAAACGAATCAGGCAACTTCGTCTGCTCATCGAGCTTATCGCTAACGCTGGGGAAACGCAAAAAATGTTTTGTTACGCGAAGATTCTTGAAACGAGCGAGTCCACAGTGAGCCGTGATCTCGACGAACTAGATGCGTGGCTTGTTGGCAGGGGCGTTGTTATTACCCGCAAGGCGGGGCTGGGCGTTCAGTGCGAGGGGGCGGAAGAAAATCTACGCGCCACTCTGGTGAGTCGTTTTATGCTTGAGGAAGACTTTGATGATTATTCTTTGGTTTTTGACTTCCCCGGCGAAGATATAGAAACCGGAGTACGAGAAATCTTGTGCAAGAAAGCCGCCGTGGTTGATTGGATGACTTCCGAATCTTTGCGTCTTATTACTACCTATCTCTTGGTAATGGTTGAACGGGTCCATAACGGGAATACAATCACCGTAGCGTCTGCGTCCACGAGGTATTTTCAAACCGCGGTCGCCGAAGAGCTGTCGGAGGAAATCGCAAAAGAATTTGCCCTCGTATTGCCAGAAACAGAACGGCAGGCATTGGCGGTGTGGATTCAGTCGTGCCGCTCAAAACAAGATAGCCCTCCTGAACCGATACTTGAGGGAAAGCAGTCTCTCATGCAACGTATTACGCTGAAGATGATTGATCGCTTTGATCCCTCTATCGCCGCGGTACTTAAAACCAATGATCAACTAATACGGCTCTTATCCCGCCATCTAGAATCCGCGGTTCCGCGGCTCAAGGACGGTATTTATCTTCCTAATCCGTTGGAAGAGGAACTCATCAAAAATTACCCTGAAGTGTACGAAAAAACCTGTAGGTCGGTAGAGGTGCTTGAAGAGGTCTTTGGTATTCCGATCCCGTCAAACGAAGTTTCGTATATTCAGATACATTTTTTGGCGGCTCTCGCCGTTTTAGGAGAACGGAACACGAGACGGCGAATCCTCAGAGCGGGTATTGTGTGCGTCTCTGGCATCGGTACGTCCTATATGCTGGCTTATCAGATAGACAAAAGATTCAAGGGTGAACTGAAAGTTGAAGTCTCAGATTGCGACGACTGCATATCCTGGTCAAACATGGATTTTCTTATTTCAACAATACCATTGGAAGGGACCGAAAAGCCTGTAATCTTGGTACAAACTATATTGGGTGAAAAGGATTTTCAGAAGATACAGGAAGCCGTTACTGCCTTTGCCTTTACCGAGCGAAAAGCGGAACAAGGCGAACATCCCCACTCTCTTGAAAAACGGCTTGACAACATGATTGAGATTTTTATGCAATCAAGGAAACTGCTTGATAATTTTGCCGTTGAATCAATCAGAGCGGATTGTTCTTTTGATGAATTAGTTCGTTTTGCCGCAAACCGTTTTGCGCAGGAAAACCCATCAGCCGTCTGCCGCGCCCTCATAGCGCGGGAAGCGATTGCCAGTCAGGTTGTTGGCGAGTTGGGAATAGTCTTGTTGCATACCCGAAGCGCCTATCATACATCGCCGCTCTTTGCGGTGATTGTTCCCGAAGGAAAATTTTTTACAGATGCTTATTTTAAGCAAACTGAAAGTTGTGTGTTCATGTTACTACCCGAAAATGCGCCTCGTGAAATGACCGATCTTATGGGCGGCGTTTCTAGCGCGTTAATTGACTTGCCTCCGTTTCTTGAGGCTGTCCGTATCGGCAACAAAGAGACTATTCAGGCAGTTCTTGAAAAAGAAATATCAGAAATCATTGCCCATTGTGGCATATAATAGGAGAAATATAATGGAAAACATACTCAAAAAAGAGAATATTATTTTGAATCAGCCCAAAATGGAGCGGGAAGCGGTGATCCGCCGTTGTGGACGTATGCTGGTTGATTCCGGTTATACCAATGAAAACTACATCGAAGGTATGGTTAAGCGGGACAATTCCTTCAGTACCGGAATCGGCAATTTTATCGCCATTCCCCACGGCGAGGAAGCCTACAAGAAGGACATCATCAGCACCGGCATTGTGATACTGACTTACCCCGAAGGTATAGATTGGCACGGAACGCCGGTGTATCTGGTGATCGGTATCGCGGCTAAAGGAGACGAACATCTTGATATTATGGGAAACGTGGTTGACCATCTTGAAACAGGGGACGACACGATAAAACTCGTCAAGAGCGCCGGAGTTGATGAAATTTACCAAATGTTAAGTGGGGAAGCGGTATGATCGTTACCGTCACTCTGAATCCCGCGCTGGATAAGACAGCTTATGTTGATGCGGTGCGTCCCCATGCCTTGCACCGATTGCGGGATGTACAGCTTGACGCTGGAGGAAAGGGGGTCAACGTTTCCGCCATGATTCATGCCCTAGGCGGGGAAAGTATTGCTGTGGGTTTCGCAGGCGGCGGCGCGGGGAAAGAGCTTTTATCTCTTATCGTCCAAAAAGGGTTGTACACTGACTTTGTGCATATCGCCGCCGTAACCAGAACCAATCTGAAGGTGGTAGACAATGACGGCGTATTGACTGAATTTAACGAACCGGGTCCGCATATTAACAGCGGTGAATGGGGCGCTCTGGAACAGAAGCTCGCGGGTTTAGCGGTAAAAGGTAATACTATTGTGCTGTCGGGAAGTCTCCCTGCGGGGCTTGGCAAAGATACCTATAAGAAACTTTCCGCCATGTTACGCCAAAGCGGGGCGGCGGTATTTTTAGATGCGGACGGAGACGCTTTCAAGTTGGCTTTGGAAAACGGGTCTGACGCAGTTCCCGATTACATCAAGCCGAACCGTTTTGAATTGTTGCAATACTTCGGCGTAGCAGACGACGATAGCATACTCGACGCTAAACTAGTGGAACTCTGTCGATCTTTGCTTGAAAAGGGCGTTAAACTAGTCGTGCTTTCAATGGGAGAAGCTGGGGCGATCTTTGTAAACCGAAGCGGAGTCTGGCGCGCCCCGGCTCTTACGGTACAGGTACGTTCAACTGTAGGAGCCGGAGACAGTATGATCGGCGCGTTGGTTTACGGTTTCGCAAGCGCTTTGCCGGATGAACAATGCTTTGCCCTGTCCATGGCGGCATCCGCTGGGGCTTGTACCACCGAAGGTACCAATCCGCCGGATTGTTTATTGGTTAATAAACTTTTAGAACAAACGCGAATAGAGAGAATCGCGTAATAAGGAGAAAATATGGGACAGAAAACAAGAGCGGTACGGCTCTACGGAGCCGATGATTTACGAATGGAAACATTTGAACTTCCTGAAATCAAGGACGATGAGATACTCGTCAAGGTGATAAGCGATAGCATCTGTATGTCAACTTACAAACTGTTGAAACAGGGTAAGAAGCACAAACGTTGTCCCCAAAATGTTGACACTAACCCTATCATTATCGGTCATGAATTTGCTGGAGATATTATCAAGGTCGGCGCCAAATGGCAACATGAATTCAAAGCAGGTGAAAAGTTCGCCCAGCAACCTGCGCTCAATTACAAAGGGAGTCTGGCGTCTCCCGGCTATTCCTATGAATTTTTCGGTGGTGATGCCACTTATTGTATCCTTCCTCACGAGGTGATGGAGCTTGGTTGCCTCCTCCACTATGACGGGGACGCTTATTTCTACGCTTCGCTGGCGGAGCCGGTAAGTTGTATCATCGGCGGCTATCACATTATGTACCACACTAACAAGCAGAACTACAATCATGCTATGGGGATAAAAAGCGGCGGCAATGTGCTTATCCTGGGCGGCGCGGGTCCCATGGGACTTGGCGCGGTTGAGTACCCTCTCTACGGCGGCAACCGCCCTTCCCGTATTGTCGTAACCGATGTGGACGATGGAAGGTTGCACCGGGCGGAACAGCTTATCAGCCCTGAACAAGCGCAGAAACAAGGTGTAGAACTGCGCTATATCAATCCCCGCAACTGCGCCGATCAGTACGCCGCCTTGATGGATATAACCGGAGGAGTTGGTTACGATGATGTCTTTGTCTATGCCCCTATTCGGGAACTTGCCGAAATGGGGGATAAACTCATGGCTTTTGACGGTTGCCTTAACTTTTTCGCAGGACCGGATGACAAAAATTTTTCCGCTCTGATGAATCTCTACAACTGCCACTATACCAGCACCCATATTTTGGGAAGCACCGGCGGTAACACCGACGACCTCAAAGAAGCATTGCGCCTCTCCTCAGAAAAGAAAATCCGACCGGCGGTGATGATAACCCATATCTGCGGACTTGACGCCGTTGCGGAAGCGGTGGCAAATCTACCCGGACTGCGTGCGGGGAAGATACTCGCCTATACTCATATCAATCTGCCCTTGACCGCATTGACTGATTTTGAAAAACTTGGGGCTCATAATCCCCTTTTTGCGAGACTTCACCAAAGTTGTGAGTCCCATCAAGGTTTGTGGAACGCCTCAGCGGAAACTTTACTCTTAGATCATTTTGGAGGATAAATAATGATTACATTACAAGGCAAAGGCGTCAGCGCCGGTATAGCGAAAGGGAGGCTTTCCTTTCTCAAACGAGAAAGCCTTTCTGTTAAAAAACGTATCATAGACAATGTTGAAGAAGAAATTGAACGATTTAATATGGCGCGGCAGACCGCGGCGGATCAGCTCGATGTATTAGCCGTGTCAATGGTGGATAAGATCGGGGAAGAAAACGCCCTGTTGTTTGAGATACACCGTATGATGCTGGAAGATGCTGACTATTGCGAGCCGATTATTGACATTATCAAAACGGAAAAAGCCTGTGCGGAATACGCTGTCAATACAGCAGGCTCCCGCTTGGCACAGGAATTCGCCGATATGGACGATGAATACATGAAAGCGCGGTCAATTGATGTATACGATGTTTCCAAACGGGTGATAAGAATACTATCCGGTGAAGAACAAGATCTTGCCAGAAGCGACGAGCCTGTAATTCTTGCTACCGATGATTTCACCCCTAGCGAAACCGCCCAGCTTGACCGAAGTAAAGTGCTTGCCTTGGTGTCTCGCCAAGGAGCGGCTAATTCCCACACAGCAATTTTCGCCCGAACTATGGGAATACCGGCTATTATTGGCTTTGGCGCTTTTCTTTCCGGCGATCTTTCAGGCAAAGAGGTGATATTGGACGGGGATACCGGCGTTTTGTATCTTGACCCTGAGCCAGAAATCATCATGAAGCTGGAAGCGAAAAAGGAAGAGCTGCTGAAGGAAAAAGAAAAACTTGAACAAATGCGGGGTAAACCCACTATTACCAAAAACGGCAAATTACTGAAGCTTTACGCTAACATTGGTTCTGTTAGCGATGCGGACGCCGCGCTTATTGGGGATGCCGAAGGAATAGGACTCTTCCGTAGCGAATTCCTCTACCTTGGCAGGGATACTTATCCTGACGAGGAGTTCCAATACGAGAGCTATCGGAAGGTGCTGGAGAAAATGGGAGAGCGTCAGGTGGTAATACGCACTCTGGACATCGGCGCGGACAAACAGGCTGACTACTTCAATCTTCCAAAAGAAGAAAATCCCGCTATGGGTATGCGGGCTATCCGTATCTGTCTTACCCGCCATGATATTTTCAAAACCCAATTACGCGCCATTTATCGGGCTTCCACCCACGGCAATGCGGCGATTATGTTCCCCATGATAAGCTCTCTTGACGAACTGCGACGGTCCAAAGAACTAGCGAAAGCCGTGCGGGAAGAACTCGCCGCTGAAGGCGTTCCTTTTAACGCGGACGTTCCCATTGGTATTATGATTGAAACTCCGGCTTCGGCGATTATAAGCGATATATTGGCGGAGGAAGCTGATTTTTTCAGTATCGGCACCAACGATCTCACCCAGTACACGCTCGCCATAGATCGGCAGAACGATTCTCTGTCTCCTTTTTGCGATACTCACCACGAAGCGCTCCTGCGGCTTATCAAATTGTCCTGCGACAACGCTCACAAAGCGGGTATCTGGTGCGGTATCTGTGGGAGTCTGGGCGCGGACCTGACCTTGACGAAAACCTTTGTTGAAATGGGATTGGATGAACTCTCGGTGGAACCATCGCGCATCCTTAAATTGCGTTCTCTGATTTCCGAATGTTAATTATATTTCCGCCTCTCAAAAGGGAGGCGTGGCTTCGCCGCCTTTGGACGGGGCGAAGCCTACTTCTTACTATATTTCATATAGATCAGATAATTTATACCTATATATTTGCTGAATCTTTGTTTTTTCCTGTAAACCTCTTTATACCCCATCTTTTCATATAATTTAACGGCTGGCATATTGGTATCGGCTACTTCCAGTATATATTCGTCATATTCAGGGAATGAATGTAAATAATTCATAATTTCCGAGGCGACGCCTTTTCCTCTGTATTTCTCAGATGTTGCCACAAATTCAATTGACGCCGTTCTTTCATTGGTTTTTATAGGGTATTTTGGGTATTTCATAAAATAGTTTTTGAAGAGAATATTTGCGATTATTCCCTTTATGAGTCCAAATTGTTTTATGAATACTTGCTTATCGTGTTTTATACAAAATGTCTTCATATCAGTACAAGCCATTATTCCAGCAATTTCGTTATCTATTATCGCCACATAAAACACATCAAGTACAAAAATATGGGAAAATGCCTTTATCAAAATATTGTCGTCTTTTGAAAAGAATCTTAAATCTTTGCCAAAACCCCCAACAAATATTTCACTAATTTTTTCCCTTACACTATCGTCCAACTCACTTGATCGTTTAATTTCCATAAATTTATTCCCTCTAATAATATTTTTCACCTTTATTTAAATATTGTATTAAATCATCTTATTTTTCATTATTTATATTTTTTCATTCCTATTCTTTATATAAAGAAATATATCCTATGTTTCATTTTCTGTCTATAGTATTTTAAAATAGTATTGACAAAACTCTTCGCATTGATATAATAAAAGCGCTTTAAAGATAAAAACTTTTGGAAGATTTGACTGAATAGTCAGTAAGGGAGAAAATATGATAGGAATCATCGGCGCAATGGAGGAAGAGATAGCGCTTCTTCGTGCGTATCTTGAAAACCCACGGAAGGAAAAAATAGTTGGGTTTGAATTTCTGAGCGGAGAGTTCAAGGGGAAAGCCGTTGTTCTGCTTCGGTGCGGCATAGGGAAGGTGAACGCGGCTGTGGGGTGTAGCCTTCTTCTTGACAGGTTCAAACCCCGCTTTGTTGTGAACACGGGTTCCGCGGGGGGCATAGACCCGTCTCTCAGTTTCGGGGATGCGGTTATCTCAACCGGGCTTATCCAGCACGATGTGGACGTTACCGGCTTTAACTATGCGCTCGGACAGGTGCCGGGTATGCCGACGGTGTTCCCTGTGCCGAACAATTTTGTAGAGACCGTGGAAAAAGTCATAGACGCGCTGAAACAGGAGGGGGTTCTGCCCGCGGGGTTCAACTATACGAGGGGCGTCATCGGTTCGGGAGACGTGTTCATGCACTGTCCTGAACGTGTAGCCGAGATAAGGACTAAATTTCCAGATATACGGGCTGTTGATATGGAGGCGGCCGCCATCGCCCAGACCTGTTATTTATTCAAAACGCCCTACCTCATTATCAGAGCGCTTTCCGACATAGCGGGCGTTGAGTCGCCTGTCGCTTTTGATAAATTCCTTCCTATCGCCGCGAAAAATTCGGCGGAAATAATCTATAGATTGATACAAATGGCGGACTTATTTTAAGCTTGGGGTTCAATCTCCGCGCTGTTTTTAATAAAAAGATTGAAAATAAGGAAACTATTATGATATTGCCCAAAATACGTGACAAAAGATTCATCACGGTTCGCCGCGGCGGTACCTTATCAGACGAGGACCATCGCCTATTGGCAGTGTGGGCTGCGGAATGCGCCCAGCACGTGTTGCCTTATTTTGAATCGGCGCGTCCCAATGACGACCGTCCACGCCGCGCCATTGAAGCGACCTATGCTTGGGTCAACGGAGAAATTACAATGAAACAAGCGCGCGTAGCGGCTGGCGCGGCGCAAGACGCGGGCAGGGAAGTAAAAAACGTATCAGAAGCCGCGAGAATGGCGGCTCTGTCTGCTGGTCAGGCGGCGGTAGTGGCTCATGTTGCCGCGCACGAATTGGGTGCGGCCGCCTACGCAATCCGGGCTGTCATGGCAGAATCGCCTAAAGAATACAAGGGGGAAATTTTTCCTCCTGTCGGAGAAACTTGCCGACATGTCGGGAGAACTTGCCGACATGTCGGAGAAAC
>JAISEA010000005.1 GCA_031264475.1 Treponema sp.
GAATGAAAAAAGCGCGTCAGTGAAATATAATTATACCCTGGTCATTGATGATGACGATGTACATTCCGTTTCATTAAACGCCGCGTTTAATCATTCAATTATTCCCGGTTTCAGGTTTATCGCAAAAGGTGGTATGACTTTTTCAACGTCTTCCGCCTCACCGTTTTTTGTTTCATCACCGGCGAGCGCCGGGGTACACATTCTTTCCGGGACTTATTCCGCCAATCATTTTGCGGCGGGTTCTTTGGGTTTGGAAAAATACCTTTTTAAATTGAAATTCGGCACCATCTCTCTATCAGCGGCGTATCAGGCGGTTTATTCTCATGGAGATTTACTTGAATCTCAGTTTGATCATGGGATGGCGGCAATGGCGCAAGTGTATTTCAGCGGGCTTGCGCTCCCCGCCATGGGTTTAGGAGGGGCGTATAATGTTGATAAGAATACCTGGCAATTTGCGTTTAATATAGGCATGACGTTTTGATGAAACGGAACAGTACTTATTGTTCATAGACACGTTACCAAATATAAGTAACAGGGTATTTTTGAATATTTGTATCGGTCGTAACGATACGCATATTTTCCGAAATGGCAGTCGCCACAAGTAATCTGTCAAAGGGATCTCTGTGGATAAAAGGAAGTTTTTCCAATTCTAAAATATATTCTTTGTTGATCGAGAGTAATTCAAAACCGTTGTTGTCAATCAAATCCAGAAAACCTTGTGTCCTGCCGTCAAAAACAAGTTTATTCAGACTGATTTTGATCGCAACTTCCCAAACGGAAGCCATGCTCGCCAATTTCCGGTTCTGCGGTTCAATAATTGCCTGTTTTGCGTTCTCTGATAATGCTGTATCGCCGTTAAAAAACCAGATAAGCGTATGCGTATCCAAAAGCAAATTCATTATCGCATATACTCCGCAAAATCATCTAATGGAGCGTCAAAATCCTCCGCCATTTCAAATTTCCCTTTAGCGCATCCAAACACAGGCTTTTTTTGTAAAAATTCAGGTGTTGAAGAAACATCGTTTACAGGAAAAATGATTATTTCCAGCTCAGTCCCTACATATTTGCGGGGAATGGTAAAAGTTACCTGTTCGCCGCTTGGAGTAAGAAATTTCTGAATCATGCCTGTCTCCCTTATACAAGATATACTACATGCTATAAAAATTATCAAGCCCTCCCCTCTACCGCAGCGCATCCCTTATAAGGCGGGCGAGCATCTTTGCCAGATCCGGCACCGGCGTATCCATGCCGTTTTGCAGCCATTCCTGCGCGAGCGACAGGATGCCGCCCGCCAAAAAAACAGAACGATACGCGGCAACTCCCTTGTCCTGGGGTTTAACGCCGGCAGCCTCCGTAAAGTGCCGTATTGCCTCAATGCCTCCACGGAAAAACTTTTTCTGAAAAGCGCCGTCCCCGTTTTCGCTTAACAAGACCTGAATTGAATTACTGTTATCGGCAATGGACTGTAAAATATCCTGCAAGAACACGGTTGTTACCTGTCCATCCGGTTTTCTTTCCCCGCTTTTGTATGGCCGGAATATTTTCTCCGCTTCAATAAACGCCTCATCCTCTAACTGCCGCAGAAGGTCGTATTGGTCATGGTAATACATATAAAAAGTCGAGCGGGAAAGCCCGGCGCGTTCACAAATTTCTTTGATAGAAATGTCCAAAATGGACTTTTCCTTCACAAGCGAAATAAGGCTTTCCTGTAAAACTTTTTGGGTAAACCGAACCCTAATATCCGTTTTTTTCGCCATATTTTCCCCTTACATTTTTTCCGTTTTTGCACAGTTGCCGGACAAATTACGACATAGTGTCCATTCAACAGACAAAACACTTAAAAATGTGCTTTCTGTTTCATCATACTACAGTATGCTTTCGATATCGTCAATTACGAAGGAGTGATAGGTGGAGAAATTTTTCAAACATCCCTGGGTGATAGTGGCCGTTGTTGCCGCCATCACCGTGTTTTTCGCGCTGCAACTTCCCAAAGCACAAATGGACAACAACATGACCGCCTTTCTGCCGAAGGACAACCCGGCGCGGGTAACGACCGATCATCTGGACGAGGAATACGGTGAAGAAATATCTATCCTCGTGGGGCTTGAGCGTCCCTACGGAACGGTCTTTGACCGTGCGTTTTTGTCGCGCATCAAGGAGTTTACCGAAGAAGCGGAAACCTTCGAGCTGGTTAAAAACACGAACTCCCTCGTGTCTGCCCAATACATTACCGCCGACAGTGAAAGCATCATCGTTACCGACCTCGTGGACGAGGGCTTTTCGGGAACGCCTGAAGAAATCGCGGAACTCAAACGCCGCCTCGCTTCCTGGGATATGTACCAGGGTTCTTTCGTGTCCAACGATCTCTCGTCCACACAAATAGTGATAAAGGTTAAAGCATCGTCCGCCGAGGCGGGAAAACCGCAAGTCGTGGCGGTTCTTACACGGCTCCGTGATTTGGCAAAAGAAATGTTTGCGGAATACGCCGCGGTCTACACATCAGGACAACCGGTCATATCGGCAACCATAACCGAATCGGCGCTTACCGATGTGATATTCCTCGTTCCTCTGGTCGTCGTGGTACTGCTTGTCGTCCTCGTTATTTCGTTCCGGCGTTTCAGTTATGTAATGCTCCCGCTCTTAACCGTAGTTGTCGCTACCATTTGGGCCGTCGGGGCCATGCCGCTTTTGGGCATAACCATGACCCTGCTTTCCATCGTACTGCCCATCGTCCTTATCGCGGTGGGTAGCGCCTACGCTGTTCACGTCATCTCCCATTACAAGGACGAGATACATGACAAAACATTTACCATTGATGAACACCTCTCCTTTGTGCTGGGCATCGTGCGGAAACTGGTAAAGCCGGTGTTTCTTGCCGCGCTTACCACCTTTGCGGGATTTATCTCATTTTGTTTTACCCCGGTTGTTCCCATCCGTGACTTCGGTATTTTCGCCAGCCTGGGTGTGTTTACCGCGTTTGCCATAGCCATGACGCTCATTCCCGCGATCCTCCTTATCCGAGGGCCCCGTGCCGTAAAACTAACGGAGCGGAAAAAAATCAGAAACAACAAGCCCGGTTTTGATTTCGAGACCCGCCTTGCCCGCTCCCTGATCGCCGTTGCCAACAGGAAAACCCTCGTGCTGGTCATGACGGCGCTGGTCGTTGCCGTCTCGCTTATCGGCGCTTCCAAGGTGGTGGTTGATAACGCCATGGTTGAGTATTTTAACGAACATACCGAGGTGAGCCGCAGCGACCGCTTTATCCGCCAGTATTTCGGCGGTTCCACGAATCTCATCCTGTCGGTAGAGGCGGGCGACACGGAAACCCTGCTCAGTCCGCAGACCCTGACCGCCATCGAGGGACTTTCCGCCTATCTCATAGATCGCGTGCCGCAGGTTACCAAGGTAAGCGGCTTTGCGGACTTGATTAAGCGCATGAACCAGTTGTTCAACGTGGACGAATCTCCCGACGGAGTAGCGACGATTAGTACGGCAGATTACGGCCCGGACGAAAGCGATTTTGGTTTCGGTGATTTCGGTTTTGATGTTATTGATATTGTTGATAATACAGAAGGGGGAAGTTTCCCCCTCACTCCAGCCCTGCGGTCTTCCGCTGCCCCCTCTGCGGGGGTGGTGGGCGAGTCGGCGCAGCCCGCCCCCGCAACGTCCCCGGCATCGTCTGCGAATACGGTAACTTTTGCCATGCTCAATGCCGCCATCGGAAAACACTTAAACATGAGCGCAAACGATCTGGTACGGGAAATTGAGCGCATGACAAATTACGATGGCTATTCTTACTACGAAATTCCCGCCGACCCGGTGCGGTACGGTAAGACAACGGACGAGGAATTGGAGCAGCTTATCGCAAACTACCTGGTGCTGCTTGCCGGACAGACGGACGACAGCATGTCCAACGACCCGCTGGAACCGACCGCCATTCAAACGGTAATACTGATAAACAGCCAGTGGCAGAAAGACGCGGATGCCGTTATCAACGCGGTGAACGAGTATGTGACAGCGAACTTCCCAAAAAATTTGCGGGTACTTGTTGGTGGTGGCGCGATCCAGGAAGGGGAACTTGTCAGCCTGGTGTTGGACTCGCAGGTTATTTCGATACTGATTTCCGTGATCATCGTGTTGATTATCGTGGCGTTCTCCTACAAGTCCCTTGCCGCAGGCCTCATCGCCGCCCTGCCTTTGGCGGTTGCCATTATCGGCAACTTCGCCGTGATGGGCTTCGTGCATATTACTATCAACATAGCAACGGCGCTTATTTCAAGCCTTGCTGTGGGAATCGGCATTGACTACACGATTCACTTTATTGATGCGTTTAAGCGGGAATACGCGGAGGGAGGCGATTATCTCTACCGCACCTTTGCCGGCGCGGGAAAGGCGATACTGATCAACGCCGTGTCGGTAGGCGCGGGCTTCAGCGTACTTGCTCTTTCACAGTTTCGCGTTATAGCGCAGTTCGGCGGTCTTATCGCGCTGTCAATGGGTATCAGCGCCATCGTCAGTCTTACGGTTATTCCCATGCTGATTACGACAGTGAGACCGAAGTTTATCTATGGGAACAACAGGCTGTCTGCCTAAAGTTTGCATCACAAATTCATGCCGGAATAGAGGCATATTGTAAGGAGCATTATTATAATGAAAAGATTTGTTTTGTTTGTATTATCGGCTGTACTCTGCGCAGGATCGTTGTTCGCCCAGGACGCGGCGGCTATCAAACAGGCGGCGAAAGACCGTATTCAGTCGGATACCATGTCGAGCCGCTCACGCATGGTGATTACTGCGAGAAACGGCAATACCACGGAACGGCTCATTGACCAGTACTCGAAGGACGGCGCAAACGGTTACGCCAGAGCGGTCATCGTGTTCCAGAGTCCGGCCACGGTGAGGGGGACGCGCTTTTTGACGATGGACAATGCTTCCGCGAAAAGCGATCAGTGGATTTTTCTCCCCGCCCTGGGTAAGGTACGGCGCATCGCCTCGTCGGAAAGCGGCGGCAGTTTCATGGGCACCGATTTTTCCTACGACGATCTGTCCCTCATGGACCGGGAGGTTGAGGAGGACACACATACCGTTTTGCGCGAAGAAACGCTGGACGGCGCGGCGTGCTATGTAATCCAGAGCGTACCGAAGGACAGCGATTTTCAATACTCGAAAACAGTCTCATGGATTGACAAAGCCAACTACCGCACTTACAAGGTGGAACTGTACAACAGACGTGGCGCGGTGGAAAAACTGATGGAAATGTCCGGCTACCGGGACATACAGGGCCGCGACACGGCCACCCAGACAAAAGTCTCTACCCTGGCGGAGGGGACTTCCACGACTATCTACATGGACATCATCAAATACGACGACCCGATACCCGAAGGGGTGTTCACCACAGCCTATCTCGAAACCGGAAGGGTAAGATGAAAGCGTTATCCATGACGACATTACCGTGGCGGCGCGTCCATGCGCCGCTGGCGGCTTTTTGCCTGCTTTTTTTTGTCGCCCTGTCTCTTCCCGCGCAGGATTTCGGTTTCGGCTTTGACGACGAGGATACAGGCGGAATGGGCGGCGCGTTTGGCAGTACGCTTGCCGTATCTATCGGCGGTGAGGTCTCCGCCTCGATGACCGGCTTTGTTGAAGACTTTGCGGATGGCCCGGAGGACGTGCGGCTTGGAGACATCTTTTCCGGCAAACTTAACTTTACCGCGGAAACCGCTTATGCGGAGGGAGTTGTCAATCTGAAACTTGCTTCCGGTTTGGTTTACTATGACGAAAAATCTCCGGTATATGTGGACGAGGCGTATGTCCGCGCCTACTTTGGCAGTTTCGATGTTGAAGGGGGCCTCCGAAAACTCACCTGGGGCAAGGCGGACAGTTTGGGACCGCTTGACAT
Organism: Treponema sp.; assembly: GCA_031264475.1. The sequence continues at coordinate 5,897 of JAISEA010000005.1, forward strand.
AGTGAACCCGCTGGACTATTCGGACTTGAGCGATTTAAGCGACATGATGAACCTTAAAATCGCCCGGCCTCTTATCCACGCATCGTTTGTTTTGGGGCAGTTTTCCAAACTGGAAGGTGTCTTTGTACCCAACTTTGAGCAGGGGGGCTTTGCGTCAAGCGGGCCCTGGGCTTCGCCGCAAATGGCAATGATAGACCAGCTTCCACCGGGAAACGTGATCCGCCCCGACGACATGACAACCTTTGACTATGCGCAGGCGGGCTTGCGTTTCACCACGACCATAGCGGGCGCGGTGGACATAGGCGCGCAGTATTACTACGGGCGCTTCACAACCCCGACGGTTACGTCGACAGCGCCCACGCCGTCCTTGCCGGTGATAACATTCGCATACAACCCCTACCACCAAATCGGATTTGATTACGCTCAAGTTATCGCTGGTTTCAACCTCCGCGCCGAATTGGCGGCGAACATCACCGCCGACCTTTCAGGCGATGACGGCGCGGTCTATAACCCGCACCTTGCGTGGTCGTTGGGATTTGACCGGGACTTGTTCGCTGGCGTCAACCTAAACCTCCAATGCAACGAAACCATCCGCCTGCTTGACGACATGATAGACGATCCACGGGACATCGAATACGACACAGACGTAACGTCTACACGGATAACGGCGGCGTTTTCAAAAAAGTTCCTCCGAGACGAACTAGAGGCGAAAGCCGCCGTCATCTGGGAAGTAGAGGGCGGCGCGTGCCTCCTCATGCCGTCCCTTGTCTGGGCGAAGAACGATGTGACGGTCGAACTTTCAGGCGGTATTTTCGCCGGGAGCGACGAGGCGTTCTTCGGTCAGTTCTATGACAACAATTTCGTAAAAATAGGATTGAAGTATACGTTTTAAGGGGACGATTGATAGACGTTGTGGAACGAGGGCGTCAAAAGGCTTCACGATCAAAAGGAGGCTTAACCAGTCGTGTTTTTCCCTATTTTCTTTCGGAGAAATGAATTATCCTTTCAGAAGGCAGACTTTCCCTTTCAGAAGGCAGACTTTCCCTTTCAGAAGGCAGACTTTCCCTTTCGGAAGGCAGACTTTCCCTTTCGGAAGGCAGACTTTCCCTTTCGGAAGGCAGACTTTCCCTTTCAGAAGGCAGACTTTCCCTTTCAGAAGGCAGACTTTCCCTTTCGGAAGGCAGACTTTCCCTTTCGGAAGGCAAACTTTCCCTTTCGGAGAGCAAAACTTTTCCTTCGGAGGAAAAACCTTGCCGATATGTCGGCAAACCCTCCCGACACGTCTGACACCCTCGCGCTCGCGCCTCTGATACCGCCGCCCATCATTACTCACTGCTCATTATTCACTGCTCCCTGCTCACTGCTCATTATTATTTGCGCATTGCTCTTTATTAGTTGACATAAAGATAATAGTATGGTAAGGTAAATATACCTCATAAAGAATGAGGGCATTTGTGTTACAAATGCAGATTATTTCTGTCCAAAGGAAGAATTATGATCCCTATTATTACCCCCCCCCCCAGCAAGGAATAACCCGCTACGGGAAGTCAATGTTTGACATATTAAATGTCAAATCGCCTTTTTTTAATGAAAATGAAAAATTGCTGAATACAGCCAGAAAAACGTGGGCTGTATACAAACAGCAACCCCAAAGAACCCATTGTAAATTATGCGGAAGCGCTTTACCGCGTGAAAGAACGTTCACTGACCTTGGCGTCGATTTCTTTCTCTGTGAAAACTGCGGTCAGCTAAATGGAGCGCATCAGGATACCGCTGAATACGCGGAGGCTGTATATTCCGGCGAAGGACTTGTAGAATTCTACGTTGAACCTTCGATAGCCCAGTATATCGCGCGGCTGGAGTCCATATATATTCCGAAAGCCTTATTCCTCGTTGATTCTTTGCGTTCACTTAACGTCGATACAAAGAACATCAATTTCCTTGATGTTGGATGTGGATGCGGTTACTTGGTCGGCGCTCTGCAAAGGCTTGGGTATTCGGCGCGAGGAATAGATATGTCCGATCAAGAAGTCGCTTACGGCAACCGTATGCTCGGCGGCAATTGCCTACAAACGATTCAGCAAAATGAATTGGCGGATATTGTAGGAAACGCAACCGAACAAGTCTTGTCTATTATCAACGTTTTGGAACACGTCAGCGATCTGTCCGCGCTACTTGAGACTATTCAGAACAACAAGAACATACAGTATATGTACTTTGCCGTTCCTCTTTTTTCATTGAGCAACATATTTGGGCTTGTTTTCCCCGACGTATTTAACCGCCAATTTGCCACAACGCATACGCACCTGTTCAGCTTCAAGTCCATTGAATGGATGAATAAGAAATACGGCTTTGAATCGGTTGCGAGATGGAATTTCGGGACCGATATAATGGATTTATACCGCTCTATCATGGTCAAACTGAATCCAACCGACAAGAAACTTTCAGGTTTGGTCTCTGACTTCTTCAAGAGAGAGGCGGACGGTATGCAACTTTTGGTGGACAAGAGTAATTTCTGCTCCGAAGCGCATATTTTAGTAAAAATCAACCATATCTAATTTACAAGGCAGTCAGGGCGAGCGTCGTAAGGCGCTCACTTTGCCTGCTCATTGCCCCCTCCCCTACCCTCTGTCCGACCTAGTATCCAATGACTTGAAGTATCCGTAAAATTTTTGTATTATAAAGAAAATGAGAAACGCAATTTTATCAATCCTAGCGGCGGCGGTAATTCTTGCTTCGTGTACCACACGAAAGGAAACGATTGTTCCGCCAGAAATCGTCGATTCAACCACATCTGAAAATATCGCGGCTGTTCCGTCAAGACCCGTCACGCCAACCATACCCGCAAATATCATGGGCAAAGGGCTTGTCAAGGCGGAAATATTGTCCGCCTTTCTGCTTGAAACGAATCAGCAGGCGGACGCCGATTTTGTCAAGGATCTGTCCCGCCTTTACGTGGAAGAGGCGGCTATCGAAGGGGTGAACCACGACGCGGCTTTCTCTCAGATGTGCCTTGAAACAGGCTACTTGCGCTTTGGGAATCTGGTAACGCCGGACATGAACAACTTTTGCGGACTTGGCGCGATAGACGCGGAACATCCGGGCGAGCGTTTTCCTACACCCCGTCTCGGCGTCCGCGCCCATATTCAGCATCTCAAGGCTTACGCGACCGAAGAGCCGCTGAAACAGGACTTGGTTGACCCGCGTTATAAATGGGTGAAAAAAGGCGTTGCTCCAACCATTCAGGGGCTTACCGGTAAATGGGCGACTGACCCAGACTATGATAAGAAGATAAGCAGTATGCTCACGCGCCTTTACGATGCGGCTTTTGAGAAATGAATGGAAGACTCATCGGGCTGACAGGATTTTACTGCGCGGGGAAGAATCATGTCGCCGATATTTTTAGGGAAAAAGGCTTCGCTACGCTAGACGTTGACAAACTAGGGCATAAGGTCATTGAAACAGAACAAGCGGCTATCGTAGAGCGATTCGGCGGCGATATTATGGAGAACGGGCGTATAAATCGCAGACTGCTCGGCAAGAAAGTTTTCGGGAAACCAACAGAGCTTACCGCTCTGGAGGCGATAGTTCACCCGCGTGTGAATACGCTTATTGAAGATTGGATAGAAAGAAACAAAAACTGCGTCATCAATGCCGCGTTACTCCACAAGACAAGTATTCTTCCACGCCTTGACGCTGTTATTGTAGTAAAAGCGCCGTTGTTTATCCGTCTTATCCGAGCAAAACGTCGTGATCATCTCTCATGGTTTAGTATTGTTAGTCGGTTCAAAAGCCAGAATTTTTCTTTTGCTATTAAATCTTTATATAAAAACGCCGAAAATAAAGAGACCATCTATATTATAAATAATATAGGCAGAGAGTCGGAAAAACAGATAGATAAGATTATTGCGAAGCTAAATCTGACGCCCGGCATATAAAAAGATAGCGTAGTCTGTTGAAAAGTTCCGACAGGAGTTCAATTTTATGGAAAAGAAGAAGATTTTACTGATAGCGATTATAACAGGCGTATTTTTAACCGCCGTGATACTGTTTCCCCTTGTCTTACTTTCAAACAACAAGGCAACCGCGACGGCGGCGGCAGTGGTGCCAGCAGAAATTTATAATCCACAGCCCGCGTCCGCGGACGTAATGGAAATGGTAACAACTCCAACCCAACAGCGGGAGACTTCCCAGAACATCACTATCAACAACTTCAGTCCCGACGCTAACGCGGTAGAAAGCGCAAAAAACCCGGACGGTTCTGTAACCATAAATGTTTTGCCAGCTGGTCCAAGTCAGCCTACAACTATAACTCAGACTCCGATCTCGGAAACACCCAACCAACCCGCGCCCACACCTACGGTATCTACGCCTGTGGTGGAAAAGCCGGCGACTTCGCCAGCTCCTCCAAAGCAACCAACCACCCAGACGCAAACTCCTACGAGGTCCACCACACCTGCGAAAACCACACCGGCAAAGCCTACTACGACCACGCCCGCGGTCAAAACAACTCCGAAACCGCAGGAAAAGTCCGAGTATTGGATACAAACAGGCTCATTCACCGTCAAAGCTAACGCCGATAAAGCTAAAGCGCTCCTTGATGGAGAAGGTATTCCTAATGTGGTGGTTGAAAACAGCGTCGTCAAAGAACGGACTGTGTTCCGTATTCGTAGCGGTCCGCACCGCACCAAAAGTGAAGCGGAGTTTTGGCTGAAACTCGTCAAAGCTATGGACGGCTTTAAAGAAAGTTACGTTCTCGAAAAATAACTCTTCCTAATAACCATAGACAAATCTCATATTGCTCTCAGGGTGCGCCGCCGCAAGGTAGGCGCCATAAGCATGAGGGGGCGCGTCTTTCCCTAAACGAGGATGGCACACAGTAAACCTTGTGGTGCGCCCCCCTGTCTCCAGCCCGCCCCCGCGTGGCGGGTTTAAAAGGGGCGGTCTTCCGCCACCCCCCAATCATGGGTGTCTGACACCCACCTCTGACACCTCTAAATACACGACTCGGTGTCCAATCTGCATGGCTCGGAGTATACTCTGCATGGCGCGTTGTCCTAAACCAGCGGCGCGTTGTCCTAAACCAGAGGCGCGTTGTCCTAAACCAGCGGCGCGTTGGCCTAAACCTCACGCGCGTTGTCCTCAACCGGACGCGCGTAGTCCTAAACCAGCGGCGCGGTGTCCTAAACTGACCGCGCGTTGTCCTAAACCCGCGGCGCGTTGTCCTAAACTGAACGCGCGTTGTCCTAAACCGGCGGCGCGTTGTCCTAAACCAGCGGGAACGGATGATCACAAGAAAGAACTGCAGACACGATAACTCAAGACGTGTGACGTCTTGTGCGG
>JAISEA010000029.1 GCA_031264475.1 Treponema sp.
GATTATTTTGCTTTCCTTGCTTCGGGTGGATCGCGTTTTCCGATAGAGAGCTTGAAAGTTGCGGGTGTGGATATGTCTGTTCCTCATTCGGTTGAATCGGCTTGCGTGGTTTTTAACAAGCTGGTCGGGGAATTGGAGTCTTTGTTATAACAGGCGAAGATTTCCCATAAAGCCGAAAAAATAAAAGAAGTACAGAAGTATAAGAAGTATTAAGAAGGGGGGCGCTATTTCCAAAACGGAGATGTTTATCGGCAACCTTTGTCTCGCGCCCCCCTCCGCTCCAGACCGCCCCCGCGAGGCGGGTTTAAAAGGGTGGTCTTCCGCTACCCCCCAATACAACTAAAGCATTACCACGAAGTCAATAGCAGTCAAAGTCGGTGTCTGACACCAAGACAGCAATAACGCATCTGACACTATTCTCTTAATAGCGCCGCTATGGTCAGCAGGTGTCAGACATCAAGGCTATTTTGCTCTGCCCTACGGTTCTTCTTCCATTCTTTTGCCTTTTCAAATGTTTTTAACAAATATTCTTCTTTGTTTTTAGTATATTTTTCTCTATTATCTTTGTTCTTTTCCATTAGTTCTATTTTCAATTCTTCATATTTTTTCGCTTCTTCATGGTAATTATTCAAATAGTCTCTAAAATCAAGTTGATTATTCCATTCTACATTATCATGTTTTACAACATGAATATGGTGGGTTCTCGTGTCTTTCTCGAAATCTCCAATTACAAACAATTTATATTCATCCATGTCATTATTCGGACGATATATTATGCCATTGTCATTTAATTCATAGATAATATCTTCCAATAAATTGAAATCATTGATTCCTACAACAATATCTATTATAGGTTTTGCTTTAATTGTTTTAATTGCCGTACTTCCGATATGTTGAATATCAATAGCGTTATCACCAAGAATACCTTTTAATAATTTTATTATTTCACAGGCATTTTCTTCCCATAATACGTCATGATCATATAATTCAACCACACCTCGTTTTAAACCCAATTTCATATTTCCACCTCTTATTTATTTAAGATACGTATCAATCATACCATTCGGGAATCAACGACTTCGTCAGGTGGCAGACACGCCTGTTAGGAAGCCACCTCCCACGCTTCAGGTGTCAGACACGCCCACTAGGAAGCCACCTCCCACGCTTCAGGTGTCTTTGCTGACAACGCGGAGGTTCCGCTTGTTTACAAGCGTAACCGTCAAGACGGGGACAGCGGCGCCCCCTTTCGTACAATAACCCATGCGAAGTATTTAAACACCTTTCAGGTGTGCGGCTTTGGCGAAAATGTCCACCAAATAATTACCTTCTTTTATGGAAAGCCCCGCGCGTGAAATCACATCGCGGAAGAATTTCTCCTGATACACCCTGTCCCTCTGTTTATAGAAGCCAAGTAAGGCAAGAGCGTCGGTTATTGACGCGGCGGCGGCGGTAATCTTTGACATATCCATAGGCGTCCATTCACCCGGAACCGGTCTACAGGCGCCCAGAGAACGGAATAATTCGTAGGCGAAGATTTGAACCGCATGGGAGAGATTAAGCGAGGGGAAAGCTTCGGCAGTAGGGATGTGGGAAGAGAGACCGCAGAGGGCAAGCTCCTCATCTTCAAGCCCAGTACGCTCATTCCCGAAGACAAACGCGGCTGTACCACCGCGGTTTTGAACGAAACAGGCGGCTTCTTCGGGAAGCATAGACAACCCTCGCTTATGCCCGCGCCGCCGCGTTACGCCGATGACCACGCCGCAGTCTGCGAGGGCGGGCGCGAGTTCGTCAAAATTATCCACCGCGTCCCACACATCAACGGCGTGAACAGCGCGGGCGCGAATAACCGCATCGTCCAACACACACGGTTTGATCAGACGAAGCCGCGATAACCCGCAGTTCTTCATCGCGCGACACACTGCCCCGACATTGCCAGACTCTTCAGGACGAACTAAAACAATAATGACGTCAGATAGATTCATTGGTAAAAATGGAGTGATTGATGCGCTAGACAACGTTTAATAACGCCGCCTAGCCTCAACCCACTATTAGTCCCACAGGCTTGTCGGGTAAACGCCATCCCCCGTTAATTCGGCGATGCGTTGGACAGCCATAGCTCGGTCTTCCTTGTACGTAACGCCGAACCATGACGTTGACGTTTCCAAGACCTTCACATTGAGCGTACCTGTTTGGACAAGATGATCCACGAATGAAGGGATATAGCACTCACTCTTGGGGTTTTCCCCCTGTTCCGTGAGGAAATCGTCAAAATACCGCTTCAGTTCAGGCAGAACGCTCGGCTGAAACCCCCAGAAATTCATGGAGACCGGCGTATCCGCGGGCAATTCTCGTTTAACTCGGTCCACGGTATAGAGAATCTTCCCATTTTCAGCCGCGATGTCCTTCAACTCGTCAACGGACACGAGGTAGCCGTCTTTAACCCCGCATACGCCCCGCGTAACGCTCCCTTGTGGACTTAACGTTTGGTCAAGCCTATAAGGAACGATGGCGCCTTCAGCCGCGGCGTTTGACAGGAATCTTCCCAAGACGATATAGGCTTCTTTTCCGTAGAAGTCGTCAGAATTGATGACCGCGAAGGGCGCGTCCAGCAAACCCTCCGCGCAGAGAAGGGCGTGCGCGGTTCCCCAAGGCTTGGCTCTATCTTTTACCGCGCCCGTCATGCCTGAGGGAATACGGCTGTCCAATTCCTGATACGCTATCTCGTAGGGGAAGGAATTCTTGAAACGATCAAGCACCGTCGCTTGAAAGTCCTTTGCAATGTCCCGCCTTATTATAAAGACGATCTTGCCAAAACCTGCTCTGAGAGCGTCGAATACGGAATAATCCAACAATACTTCGCCGTTCTCACCAAGTCTATCCATTTGTTTAAGACCACCATAGCGGCTTCCCATGCCTGCCGCTAGTACAACCAAGATTGGTTTCATGTATACTCCTTTTCAAAAAAACATTAGATTCTATCGTATACAAGCCGCCTTGTCAAGAATAAACCACGAAACGGCTTGTTTTACGCCTGTTACACCGTGAGCGATGGACGATCACGCGGGGTTTTATTTGAATGCGACTTTAAAGAACAGGGCGTAGGATAGACTTGTGTCGTTTTCAATTATATTCATCGTCAACGCGCCTCCTAAAAGCGCGGTGAAACCCGTCATAGTCGTGTCAAAATCACAAGCGGCGGAAAGCCTGCCGCTAAAGCCCACGTCTGAATCCTCTGAAGTGTATTGATTGTTTTGGTTATACACTATACTTATTCCACTTAATCCTACATCAAGCCCAAGCTGTAAGTACTTTTTACTTGGCAGGGGGTAATACCGTGCGCCAATACCGTATGTGGCAATAGCAATCATTGGAATCATGTTGTTTTGCGTGTCAACATAAACATCGCCAACGCCGAACATTGTTCCGACAAGATACAAATCCTGCGTTAAAGCCCACCCGATTGTTAAAAGCTGAAAGTCAGCAGTTACCCGTGTATCCGTGGTTTCATTAAAGTGGTCTGTTATCGCCTTCGTATCGCCATTAAAATAACTGGCGCCGCCAAAACCAAGACCAACGTCCATGTAAAACCCTCTTCTCCTCTCTTCTCGCTCTTGCGAAAATATCAGAGAAGAAGAACCCAAAACCAAGATCAATCCAAACGAAAACAACCTTTTCATAAAAACTCCTTTTTTACCCTTTATTTACGATGACGCCAATACGCCCTCATCAAGGGTTCTATTTAAACGCGACTTTAAAGAACAGAGCGCACAATAAATTCCTATCGTTTTCAATTATATTCATCGTCAACGCGCCTCCCAAAAGCCCGGTGAAACCTGTCATAGTTTTATCAAAGTCATAAGCGGCGGAAACTCTGCCACTAAAGCCCGCGTCTGAATCGTATTGATGGTCTTGATCATACAGTATATCCATTCGGTTTATTCCTACATCAAGCCCAAGTTGTAAATACTTCTTACTTGGCAGAGGGTAATACCGCGCGCCAACACCCCACATGATAATAGTTATTTGGCTCTGGTTCATTTGTGCATCGAAGTAGCCATCGCCGACAGTGGACATCGTCCCGACAAGGTACATACTTTGCGTTAAAGCTCGCCCGACTGTTAAAAACTGAAGGTCAACAGTCGCGCGTGTATCCGTGGTTTCATTAAAGTGATCCGCGGTCGCCTTCGTATCACCGTTAAAGTAACCCATGTCGCCAAGACCAAAGCCAACATCCACGTAAAGCCCTCTTCTCTTTTCTTTTTGCTCTCGTGCGAATACCAGAGAAGAAGAACCCAAAAACAAGACCAATCCAAACAAAAATAACTTTTTCATAAAAACCCCTTTATACTTTTATTTACCATGGCGCAGTCGCCATCATCAAGATTCAATAACGGCTTGCCATGCCTGCCCCAGTCGTCTACTTAAATGCAAGTCTCAAGAAAAGAGCATACGCTAGACTTGTATCGTTCTCGATTATATTCATCGTCAACGATCCTCCCAAAAGCACGGTCAAACCCGTCATGGTCGTGTCAAAGTCAAAAGCGGCGGAAAGCCTACCGCTCAAGCCCCCGTCTGAACCGTCTGGAATGTCTTGCATATAATACGTTGTAACCATTCGGCTTAACCCCACATCAAGCCCAAGCTGTAAGTACTTTTTACTTGGCAGGGGGTAATACCTCGCGCCAAGGCTGTACATGGTAGTAGTTATTTGGCTTTGGTTCTCTTGCGCGTCAAAATAATCATCATC
>JAISEA010000126.1 GCA_031264475.1 Treponema sp.
GCGTCTGGGAGGGATAACAGGGAAAGCCAAGCATTGCGAAAATCTTCCGCTCGCACGGGGTCTCCATTGGAGAACTTCGCCCCTTCCCGAATGGTGAAAGTCCACTGTTTCTTATCCAGAGAAAGCTCATACCGAGACGCGAGCGCTGGAACCGGTTTCATGGTGAATGGGTGATAGGAGAAAAGTCCTTCATAAATGCCGGTGAAAATCTGGGCTTCGCTTGCATAGTAGGCTTTTCTAAAATCGAGTTCCACAGCTCCCGCGGAAAAGGTTACGGTGAGCGAATCCCGCGTTAATGGCGTCGGACGGACTTCAGCCTCGTCATTCAACGCTTTTTCCAAGTCATCTTGGAGCGGCGCCGTCTGATCAGGAGGTGGAAAATCTTCTTGGACCGGACGCGCCGTCAGGCTATTAGCTGTAAGCATCAACACCACAGCTATTGTCAATAGTTTATTCATGTTCATCCTTGTTTTTGGTTATATCAAGCCGCTTAAGCTGATCGGCTTCTTCTTTTAAAGCGGTATAATCACTACATTTCTGGTTTGCCTTAACAAGCGCATTTTTTATAGTAGAAAGTTCGGGTTTTATGCCTTTCACGTGGTCACGGTCAGACTTGCCAACGTTAGCTTTAAAGTAGTTGTCCAGCGCGTTTAAATCGCGGGTCAGCTTTTTAAGGTCTCGAAAGTTTTGCTCTAGGAAACTCAACAGTTGTTGTTCAGGTAAAGCTTCAAGTTTCGCGGCGGCGACTCCTTTGCTCACGGCTAACTGTCCAAGGTTCTTTATTCGTTTGTCGACGTCAGCGCGAAACTTAGTGAAGTTGAATTTTTTCTTGTTCGTGCGCCCCCGCGTGGTATCCATATATTCTATCTCGTAGATGATTTCTTCCTGCTTGCTGTTAAATACATATTTCATGTATCGTATAAATTTCTTAAATAAAGAGAGTTTCTTATTTTCCAACAGCGCCTTGTTTTCATCGAGTTTCGACGCTGTTTCGACAAGAATATCGGAAATTGCGCCAAGTGAATGGAGACTATCTATGAGGAAAGTTTTGAGAGGAACCTCTTTTTTTTCGGGGGCTTGTTTCTTTTTGACAACCTCAAGCGAATGAAGAACAGCTTCTCGTAATTCGGCGCCGTTTTTCCCATAGTCTTCTCTAATGAGTTCTTCAACCAGTTCCGGGTAGAAAGGCTTTTTGGGCAGGGCGGATGCAAACTGCTTTTTGACTTTGGCAAGAGACGGCGTTTCTGTTTCAGGCATTACGCTCGTTATGGCGTCTCTCACCTCAAGCTTATAGGCTTCTTTATTAAATTCCGTGAGAATCTTCAAGTACCCTACGGCTGCCCTTGTTGAATTCATCAAATTCGTCATTGATTCGTTCATAAGGCTTATGCTCATAGCGTCAAATCCTGTCTTCATCTGCGCGACGAATCTCGCCACATAACGAGTATTGATGGAAGCAGAATCCTGCGAAAGATGAACCCAATCAATGTACCTTATCAAGTCAAATATCTTCCTAATGCGATCAATCGTTAAGAAATCGGTATCAAAATGGTAAAAGTTTACGAGAAAGTCGAGTTGATTGTCGAAATTAGAAAGCCTAACGGACATATTCTCATCCCTTTCATTTTCGGCGAAATTCCCCTCCTCCGGCGTTTGGAGTTCATTTAATTTAGCTTCCTGTTTATAAGGGTCCTCATTAACAAGTCCTTTCTTGAGAAAGGTAGAATACAGTGATGTATAGGAAGATTGAAAAGCCCGCAAATTCTCCTTGAGATCAGGAATAATGTCTCGTGCAATCCAGTCCCGCCGCACTTCAATGGCTGTGGATAATTCTTGTTTATAATCACTAATTTGGCTCATGTTTCTATTATGTCATAAGAATAAAATTAAGGCAAGATAGGAAAAAACCGGGTGAAAAAGCGCCCCGTCAATAAGTATAAAGATTCTTGCAAAGGGAAAATATTAAATATTCCGCAAATATCTGTCGTGGAAAGCGTCTAGTACCACCTTCATGGGTGGCTCAAGGCGTTTTTCAGCAAAGCTCCCAAGCTCAGAGGGGACTCCTTTGTAGAAAGCCTCGGCGATGCCGCCGGCAATGCAAGCGAGGGTGTCCGTGTCTCCGCCTATGGAAACGGCAAGTTTCATGGCGTGTGAAAAATCTTCGCTTTCCAGAAACACGATGATGGCTTCAGGCACGGTTCTTTGACAAGTCTCGTTAAAGCTGTAGTTCGGTCGGATTTCAGAGGTCGTTCTGTTGAGATCATAGGCAAATTCACGTTCAATATGGGATTTTATTTCCTGTTTCGACGCGCCCATGCGCCCAAGGAAGATAGCCGTTGCAGTTGCCTGCGCTCCTTTTACGCCTTGGGGGTGGTTGTGGGAGAATTCGGCGGAGCGTTTCGCTTGAACAAGCGTTTCTTCCAGTGTTTTAAACGCCCATCCAATCGGTGAAACCCGCATTGCGGAGCCATTTCCCCAACTGTTATATGGTTTTTTCTCTTTTGCGCCTAGCCATTGGGCGAATCTGCTCCCATAACCAGCCCAGGGGTAACGGTTGCCCCAATCATTAGCCGCAGACGCATAATCTCTGCCGTTCAAAATCGCGTCCGCTATGGCTATAGTCATCACGCTGTCATCCGTGAATCCCGCGTCCGTATTGAAAAGTTCAATTTCTTCTGGGTATTTCGTCTTGAAATTGTTAAATTCATAAACAGAACCGACGATGTCGCCGACTATTGCTCCTAACATTTTTCTCTCCTTACACGCAAAGCGCACCCTTAGGGTGTTTTAAAGCGTCCTGCTCCGCCCCCTTCTTCAGACAACGCATAGGTTCCGTTTGTTTACAAGCGTAACCGTCAAGTCAATGGAAGCGGGTCCCTCTTTTGGACAACAACCTTCTTGAAGTATTTAAACGCCCGAAGGGTGTAAGCCTTCGATATTCCATTGCGGAGGTATCTTTACGGGACGACCGTTGGAATCGACGAAAACCCAGGTTACTTTAGCGTCGACGATTTCGTCTTCGCCACAGAGTATTTCTTGGGCGATGACTCCGCTCGCCGCTCCTTTTTTTACGGGACGCGAAATAATGCGTAATCTGTCATCGGCTTTCGCGGGTTTCTTATAGTCAATTTCTACGCGGGCGATAAACACTCCGTAACCCGCCTCTATAGCGGCTGGATAATCAAAACCTATTTGTTTAAGGAAGTCATAGCGCGCATATTCCAAATAGTTAAGGTAATTAGCGTTATTGACATGACGATAACTATCGCACTCATACGTGCGGACTTGTAATTCACATTCGGTAATCATAGTCAGTATTTTAGTAGAAACATAAATATATTTCAAGGCTTATTAGGGCAAAGAGAGCAAGGCGGGGCGGTGTCAGACATCGTTTCCAAACCCCGCCCGTTGCCTGCGGTGTCAGTAGCCGCCCCGAACCCTCGCCTTCCTCTCTCCTCTTTGCTAATTGCTACCTACTCCCTGCTCCCTGCTCTTTGCTCTTTGTGCTTACTCCCAATTGGTCCCGTTGCCGCTGTTCAGCGAAACCCCCTCGCCCGCCGTTGAGTTGCGTTTCTTGCCGCTGTAAACATAGACCGCGTGGCCATTACCGCTGTCCGCCGTGTTTTTGAGGGTGTCTTCCGCATCGCTGCCGTAGATGGTCCCCCCCGTCTTGGTGAACGTGCCCTTACTTTTGAAATACACCCCGCCGCCGTCGCTTTCGTTGGTGGCCTTATTTCCGCTGATGGTCCCGCCGGCCATGATGAACGTGCTGCCACTACCACCATCATCGACACACACCCCGCCGCCGTTTCTGCTGCCGGCCGTATTGTCGCTGATGGTCCCGTCTTCCATGGTGAACGTGCTGCTATTGTTCACATACACCCCGCCGCCGTAGCCGGATGTGCCGACTTTGTTTTGGCTAATCTCGCCGCCCTTCATCTTGAACGTGCCACCGTTGTTGATATACACCCCGCCGCCCTTGGAGCCGAGATTGTTGTTTGTGTTTTCGCTAATCTTGCCGCCGTTCATGTTGAAACTGCCACCGGACACATACACCCCGCCGCCGCCGAGGTTGGCATTATTTTCGATGATATTCCCGCCGTTCATGTTGAACGTGCCGTTACTGTCGACATACACCCCGCCGTAGGCGCCCATGTTGTCCGTAAGAACCGCGCCGTCTTCCATCGTGAAAGTACCTCCGTTCACATACACCCCGCCGCTTTTGGTGCTGACTTTGTTGCCCGTAATAAGCGCGCCGTCTTCCATGACGAGCGTCCCGCCCGCCACCACCGTGATAAGGGCTATGTTGTTGGGTTCGATCCCCTTAAAGGTGATGTTCTTCAGGGTCAGGGTTACCCCGCTGCCCACGGTGATGACCGAGCCCTTATTCCCCGCCGTCAGCTCTATCGTCTTGCCGCCGCCGTCAAGGATCACCTCCGCCGGGCTGTTGCTGTTGTCGAGTACCAGTCCCGTGTCGATGTCCGTATTCGACGCGGTGAAGTCCACCGTTTCCGTCCCCGAGACCAGTTTAAGGGACAGGGGGTCGCTCAAGTTATCCGCCTGCGCCTGGCGTATGAGGTCGATGGCGCTGTCCATGGACACCGCGGCGCTCCCCGAGAAGTAGACGCCGGTCTTCGGGAAGACGATGTCCCCCGAAACCGTGCCATTGGAGTCCACCGTGAACGCGCCGATGGGCTGGATTGCCCCGCTGTGGGTAACCGAAACAGCGCCCGCGGGGAAGGCATAGCCTGGCGCGGCGTACAGGGTTACCCTTGCCGTGTAGCTCGTGTCCGCCTCAAACAGCCCA
>JAISEA010000058.1 GCA_031264475.1 Treponema sp.
CGGTTTATATTTACCCCCAAGATAGGAATGTCAGACACTGATTTTTTTCTTGAATCCTTAGGAGGAGCTGTTAATGTTACAGAAGATTTGAGCACAGGCAGTATATTAGGCGATCTTGCATTCAAAGCAATACAGGCATGGCTTATCAAGCTTAATATAGATTTATACTATAAAGCAAATAAATACAACTTGTATATGAAAGACAGGATGTTTGGAGCGTATTTTGCGACGAAATATCTATCCATAGATATTGGTTATAGATGGTTTGAACCTACTTCAAAAATATCATTTCTCTCTAATTATCAAAATGGTATGTATGGCAAAGCAATTGTAAAATTTCCCGCCATGGGAGTAAATATATTGTTATCATACAGTTTTGAAACTACTTTTGAAACAATGCATTACATTGGTATAGGAGTTACTCTTCCTGTTGATGGTTGGAGAAATGATTATTTGTATGAATTTGCCGGCAACTCGCTTCAAAATATACGTTTTTCCGGATCGAATTTAACAGGCTGGTAGAAGAATATCCGTTCGCCATCCTTGGCAACGCAACGGTGCCAGGCACCAGCCCAATAATTCAGGCGGTGATACCGTAAAGGAGGTGCGCCTATGGAACAAGAGACATAACGGATATGCGGGTACGCGCATAAACAGCGGACAAATGACGCGGAAGGCGTTCCGTGAAAGCAGCCGTTGGCTGCGGGAACCGCCGCGAAAAAGAAGGTATACGACAGAGGGTCGTATACAGATAGTTATGTGTCATAAAAATCTGGAATTTACGAGGGCGGTGGCATCCGTGCCGCCACTTAGGAGACGCGCGGGTGTCAGACACGGCGGGTTTGGCGGCGCATGATTTGTCGTAAACAGTCGAAATGTTAAGATGAAATTTCTGTTTTCCCTTGCTTTATATGAGAGGATCGTATATAATGTGAAACTATCGTTAGATTCTAAATTTTAAGGAGATTTTTATGAATGAAACTAAGCCCAAAGTGTTTGATTTTACCGTTGAAGAGCTAGGAAAAAGAAATATTAAATCGCCCATTGTCATGTCAAAGGAACAGGGCGATTCCTTAGTAAATTACGTGCGGGACGATCAATTTATCCGTCTCGATCCGACTGTGCTATTGGGATCCCAGGCATCGCTCAAACGGAGTCAGGTGCTAGAACTTGCGGGACCGCGAGAGATGCTCTACTTTCAGCCGTCCCATGTCCATGCGGGTATTGTGAGTTGTGGAGGACTTTGCCCCGGCATCAACGACGTTATTCGCGCTATCGTGCGATGCCTCTACGAGCGCTACGGGGTCAAGCGCATAAGCGGCATACGTTACGGGTATAAAGGATTCCTTCCCGAATATGACTATACGCCGAAAGAACTTCACCCGAATAACGTCGATAACATCCACAAGCTCGGCGGCACCTACCTCGGAAGTGCGCGCGGCGGTGGCAAAGAAGTGAGCAAAATCGTGGACGCTATGGAACAGATGAACCTCAATATGCTGTTCACCATTGGAGGAGACGGCACACAACGGGGTTCACTAGAAATTGCCGAAGAGATTGAGCGTCGAAGGCTCAAGATCGCCATGATCGGCATCCCCAAAACCGTTGATAATGACTTTGCTTTTATCCAAAAGTCCTTTGGTTTTGATACCGCAGTATCTAAGGCTGTCGACGTTCTTGCGTCCGCGCACATGGAAGCCAGCTCTCAAATCAACGGTATCGGATTGGTGAAGCTCATGGGGCGCGAGTCTGGTTTTATTGCGGCGCACGCGGCGTTGGCAAGCCATGAGGTCAACTTCGTGCTCATTCCAGAGGTGCCTTTCAATCTTGAAGGATACAATGGTTTCTTCCACTATCTTGAATCAAGAATCACAAAACGCCATCACGCGGTCATCGTCATTGCCGAAGGCGCGCTTCAAGACCAGCTTGCAAGCGGTGAAAAGGACGCGGGAGGCAACCTCAAGCTGGGAGACGTCGGCGTCTACCTTCGTGACCGCATTAAAAAACACTTCGCGTCTTTGAAAATTGAAATCAATCTCAAGTACATCGATCCTAGTTACATCATCCGTTCCGCGCCTGCCTCTCCGATTGACTCTATCTACTGCGAGCGTTTGGGCAACGCGGCCGCTCACTCGGCAATGGCGGGCAAAACCAAGGTTGTTATCGGGCTTGTCAACAACGAATTCGTGCATATCCCAATGAAAGCGGTCATCTCGCACCGCAACCATGTTGACCCAGAGAGTAGCCTTTGGCGCGATACTCTGGACGCTACCCACCAGCCAGCGCTCATGGCAAACCAGTTTGAGTGATTAGACAGCAAGGGAAGGAAGCCCGCTCTTGGCGGGCTATAGACAGGGGCGTAAAAAAAAGGACGGCGATATGCCGTCCTTTTTTTTGAAAGAGCCGCCTCTCCCTAACTTTGAGCAGGAACCCCGCTTGCTTGCAAGCGCACCCTTCGGGTGTTCTAAAGCGTCATGTCGGGGTCAGCGGTACAACCTTTCAGACAACACCCATTATGAAGATGTCTGACACCCTTCGGGTGTGCGTGTGTAAGCCTTGATTTCCCTTCGGATATGCTCGGCAAGTTCGGCTCGTGGCACGCGGATTTGCTTCATGCTGTCGCGCAAACGAAGCGTTACACTACCGTTCTCTTTTGTTTCATAGTCAATAGTTACACAGAAGGGCGTACCTACTTCATCCTGTCGCCGGTAACGCCTGCCAATAGCGCCGCCTTGATCGTAGTCTGTGGCAAAGTCGCCCCTCAGTTCAGCGCGGATACTCTGCGCCAGCTCTGCAAGCCCATCCTTTTTCTGCAAAGGCAGAATCGCTACCGTTATTGGAGCAATGTTCGGATGAAACCGCAACACCGTGCGGTAATCGTCAGCGTCCCCCTTGTCCGCTACTTTTTCCTCGTCATAAGCATCGCATAGTAGCATGAGTAAAGTACGCGTAAGCCCCGCAGACGTCTCAATGATGAACGGGATGTATTTCTTATTACCATCATCCTGATCCATGTATTGCAAATCCTTGCCAGAAAACTCCGTATGCCGCA
>JAISEA010000110.1 GCA_031264475.1 Treponema sp.
TCAACAACGCCTACCTTTTCCCCAGCGAATACGCTTGTTTCAACGCCTCGCCCCTCCATCTCCTGCGCGATCTCCCGCGCTAGTTCCGCGGCTTTGAGAGGATTGACAAATAAGAGAACTTTCTTCACGGCAGGGTTCCGATGATCTTCGCGGTTTTTTCAACGTCCGCGCTTGTGAGCCGCGGGTAGAGCGGGAAAAGCACGGCGCGGCGCGACAGAGACGCGCTTACAGGACATTGCTCAACGAAATCTTGGTTGCCGCTGATAACCGTTCCTGAAAAAGCGTTCTCCACTTCAATTCCCTTTTTCCGCGCGTAGGCTTTTACGTCTTTCATGCCTGTTTCGAGGATGAGGGGAAAAGCGTAGTTATTGTAAGGAAGGTCTTCGCGGGCGATGAACCGCTTGTGTCGGGTGTGAAGGCTTGCCTGTGTATAAACGTGGGCGATTTCTTTACGTTTTTTGAGATTCTTGGTGAGGTCGCGGAATTGGACGACCGCCATAGCCGCGTTCATATCTGGCAGTCCATACTCCGGTAGCAAACGTCCGGCGTTTTTTAGAGCGATCCCGTTCCGCCTGTTGAGCGCAAAAAGCAAAGCGCCGCCGCCCGCGGTGAGCATATCCCGTTCCTCAAGCCCCAGAATGACGAAGGTCCCTTGAAACGGCGCAACGCGGGACGCGCCACGTTCTGTCGCATCAACGGAATCCACAAAAGTCCCACAACTCAAAGAGCAGTCCTCGATGACAGGAACGCCGATTTCCGCTATCGCCGCGGTCTCAGGCACGAATCCCAATGTATGGTGAACGATAATGGCGCGGACGTCCTTGCCGTCAAGCGTGGATAAGGCGGTTTCTTTGGAGATACACGCCTGACCCTCGCCTACATCACAGACGACAGGCGTAAGACGCAGGTCTTGAATCACTTGTAAATAGTAGAGAGGCGACAAGGCGGAAACGAGAACGCCCTTGCCTTCTTCTATATTGAGTAACTTGAGAGCTAAAGCAAGCGCCATAACCGGACTCCGCAGGCTTATACACGAGTCAAAACCGAGACATTCTTTTGCTGTCTGAATTAAAAATTCGGAACGCTCGCCTGGACCCACCTTGTCTTCGACAAGGGCGGTAAGAACCGCGTCCATTTCACGGCGGCGTATGGTAGGCGCGTAAACCGAGACCATCTTTCTAGCGGTGGATTTCTGACAGTTTCTGTAGTTCTTTGGGATTAAAGAGATCGCGGATACTGAGGATGATGAGGTACCCATGCTCCTGCCGTACGACCCCGTGAACGTATTCGGAACCAATGCCGCTGACAATCTGTGGAGGCGGCTGTATCTGTTCTTTCGCTATAGTAACGACCCGCGACACGCGGTCAATTATTACTCCCAGCTTCATGCCGTCAATGTCAAGGATAACGAATCCTGACAGCAAAGCGTCCTCTTCCGTGTCTGCTAGTTTCTTTATATGAAACCGCTTGTGCAGGTTAATAATAGGTATGATCTCATTTCGCAGATGGAAAATACCCTCGACATAAGACGGGGCGTTTGGAATCGCCCGAATATCCTGTACACGGACGATTTCTTTTACGTCCATGATATTTACTCCGTAAAGTTCTTCTCCTAGCTGGAATGTTACCAACTGGTGACTCTGTTCAGCCATAAATTCCCCCTTAAATCTTTCTTATCTTCTATAAGAACTTCTATTTATTACTTTACTATTGAATTGTTTTTTTTTCAAGACGTTAAAGAGCCTTTTTTCACACCCTTCGGGCAGGCACAGCCTGTTTAAATACTTCACAACGGTTGTTGTCCGAAAGGCGGACCCGCTGACCCCGTCTTGACGCACCCGAAGGGGGAACCGGAATGAGGGGGCGCACCACAAGGCGGACAGTGAGCTGACCTCCGTTTAGGGAAAGACGCGCCCCCTCCTCATATTGAATCAGTGGAGTGGTGTCAGACACCTTGCTCTGTCAGTGTCAGAGGCATCGTACAACGCGGAGGTTCCGCTTGTTTACAAGCGTAACCGTCAGGACAATGGAAGCGGCGCCCCCTTTCTTATAACGCCCGTTGTGAAGTATTTAAACACCCTTCGGGTGCTTGTCAAAAAGGCGTAAATTCCTTACTATAAAAACGAGAGCGGTAATGCCCGATTGAATATCGGCGGCGATTGACGCTCTCATAGGAGTAACAATGAAAACTTGGCTTAACGATGAAGACAATGACGAAAGAGAGGAAAAGAACATTCAAGGAGCAGACCCGCTTGCGGTGAAGATGCTGGAGACGCGGACGATCCTCTTGTCTGGTGAAATCAATAAGGCGCTTGCCGAAAGGACCATAAGACAGCTCTTGCTTTTGGAAAACAAAGGTGAGGAGCCTATAAAAATCTTCATAGATTCACCCGGAGGGGATGCGGACGCGGGCTATGCGATATTTGATATGATACGCTTCGTGAGTCCGCCGATTTGGACCATAGGCATGGGACTTGTAGCGAGCGCGGCCGCGATTATCGCGCTCGGAAGCCCCAAAGAACGGCGTATAGGGCTTCCCAACAGCCACTACCTCATCCACCAGCCGCTTTCCGGCATACGGGGCGTGGCGACTGATATAGAGATTCACGCCCGCGAACTAGAAAAGCTTCGGGCTAAAATCAATCGGCTCATCGCGGACGAAACAGACGTCGCTTTTGAACAGGTTGAAAAAGATACTGACCGCGACTATTGGATGAACGCCGACGAAGCCGTTAAATACGGGCTGATTTCACGGGTCGTTACACGCAAGTCCGACCTACAATGGTAGGGAGTGGGTTCGTTGTGAGAAAACCGCATGATACGTTTTCTCAACGACTCCCCTGCTCCCTTTTATAGAGGGTAAGCAATGAAAATACTGTCTTGGAATGTGAACGGCATCCGCGCCGTTGAGAAAAAAGGCTTTTTGGAATGGCTGAAAACCGAGAGTCCAGATATGCTCTGTATTCAGGAAACAAAAGCCGAGCCGAGTCAGCTTTCAGAGAGTCTGCGTAATCC
>JAISEA010000027.1 GCA_031264475.1 Treponema sp.
CCCGCGGACTCGTCCACGTCGGCTATGGTAAGCGGAATACGCTCGCCGAACTCGCCCGACTGCACGATCAGAAACTGCCCCGCCTTGCGCGAGCGCGCTATGAGCGGCGCGGATAAAACCATTTCATACACATCAGCCGAAAGCTGTTTTTTTACCAATATCTTATTCACAAGACAAATCTAACAAGAAATGAGGAAAATTGCAATGGGGAAAGGGAAAGTTCGATAATCGCCCGCCAGACGGCGCGTCTTTATTTCATATATACAGTAGGTAGGAACGACTCACGCTTACGCAGGAGTGACTCATTCCTACGCAGGAGTGACCCACGCTTACGCAGGAACGACTCATTCCTACCTAGGAGTGACTCATTCCTACGCGGGAGTGACTCATTCCTACGCAGGAGCGACTCATTCCTACACGGGAGTGACTCATTCCTACGCAGGAGTGACTCATTCCTACCTAGAAATGACTCATTTTTACCTAGAAATGGCTCATTCCTGCCTAGAAATGACTCATTCTTACCTAGAAACGACTCATTTTTACCTAGAAATGGCTCATTCTTACCTAGAAATGACTAATACGGAACGAAGGACGTTTTGATCTTCCGCTCCTACTCACTCCATTGTCTTCTTACTTCGTAGAACAGAATACCCGCCGCAACCGACACGTTAAGGGAGGAGATTTTACCAAAAGAGGGAACCGCGACGAAGCCGTCGCAGGTTTTGCGCACCAGACGCGAAAGACCAGCGCCTTCGCCGCCGAATACAAGGGCGATCCGCCCGGAGAGTTTCTTCTCAAACACAGAGTCGCCCGCCATGTCCGCGCCGAAAATCCAGAATCCCGCGTCTTTCAGTTGCTCCATCGCCCGTTGCAACGGCGTCTCTATCACCGTTACCCACGCGGACGCGCCAGCCGACGTTTGTGCGACTGTTTCACCCCGCTTGGCGATACGTCTGTCCCGCGTTACCGCAAAATCCACGCCGAATTGATCGCACGAGCGGATGATTGCTCCGTAGTTGTGCGGGTCTGTGACCTCGTCCATTATTGCGACAAGGGCGTTCTTCCTGTCTTCCAACTTCGCAAGCGCGGTCGTGAGTGTCAGAGGTGAATCGCCGTCCATTTCCTCCACCTTTAGCGCAACGCCACGGTTATCAGGAGCGAGTCGATCAAGGTCGAAAGTCCCTACCCGATGCACCTTGATCTTGCGCTCCACAGCCGCGTCCAAAATCTCCCGCGCGCGCGGACCAGCCTTGGCGACTAAAAGCTCCACTCCACCGCCAGCTTTTATACACTCTTCCATAGCATGAAAACCTGTTAAATACATGGTTTCAGAGTATAGTCGTTTCTTAACGAAACAACAAGGGCAATAACTTCAAACAATACGCCGTTGGGCTTTCTCAATGCCTTTTGGTGGGAAACTTTGGAAAAAACGCATGAAAGACTTGACTTTTTTGTTTAAACGTGGTATAAATTGAAAATCAGAGGGGGCCTATAGCTCAGTTGGTTAGAGCTGCGGACTCATAATCCGTCGGTCCCAGGTTCAAGTCCTGGTGGGCCCATAAACACGTTGCTTAAAAGAAAGTCGATGAATACGCAATTTCATTGCGGGCGAGAGAGTAAAGTGATAGTCAGAAACCCAAACATAGCAAATCTTAAAGCGGGGTATCTTTTCCCTGAAATCGCAAGGCGGCGGCGCGAATTCGCCGCTACACATCCGTCTGGTGTCCGTATCATAAGCCTTGGCGTGGGTAATACCACAGAACCTCTATTGCCCCATATCTGCGCTGGACTCGTCGAAGGAGCGCGGCGCCTCGGAACCGTTGAAGGCTATTCTGGTTATCAAGACGAAGGGCTTCTCGAATTGCGCGAGAAAATATCCGAAGTCTTTTATGGAAAGAAGTTCTCCGCGGATGAAGTATTCATCTCGGACGGTGCAAAATGCGACATCGGGCGGTTACAGACGCTTTTCGGCGCCGGAACAAAGGTCGCTGTGCAGGACCCGTCCTATCCGGTTTACGTGGACGGCTCAGTTTTAAGCGGCGCGGCTGGCGCATGGGCAGGCGATGGTTATTGCGGCATTGTCTATCTGCCTTGCACCGCGGAAAATGGTTATTTCCCCGATCTTTCTCTCATATCCGAAAACAGTCTTATCTACTTTTGTTCTCCAAACAACCCCACGGGAGCGGTTTCTACGCGAGAACAGCTTTCGGAGTTGGTCAAAACCGCCTTAGCAAAAGGATGCATCATTATTTTTGACGCGGCGTATAGCGAATTCATCCGCGATCCTTCCCTTCCTAAGAGTATCTTTGAGATAGACGGGGCGGAACGGTGCGCTATTGAGGTTCAATCTTTCTCAAAACCCGCGGGTTTCACCGGCGTACGGCTGGGCTGGAGTGTTGTACCAAAAGCTTTGAAATACGCGGACGGCGGAAGTGTCAATGGAGACTGGGCGCGGCTTGCAGGTACCGTCTTCAACGGCGCGTCTAACATCGCTCAGGCGGGCGCGCTCGCGGCTCTGGATTCAGAAGGCTTGCAGGAAATACGGCGGCTCACAGATTTCTACTTGGGAAACGCTTGCATTATCAAAAACGCCTTGCAAGGTCTTGGCGTTTTGAGTATAGGCGGGGACAATTCTCCTTACATCTGGGCGCGGTTTCCGGGCAGAGACAGCTGGGATGTTTTTGCGGAAATACTCGAAAAGTACCGTATTGTTACTACTCCGGGCGCGGGTTTTGGTCCTTCAGGGCGATCCTTTATCAGATTCTCGGCTTTTGGTCGCCGCGCCGACGTCGAAGAAGCGTGCGAGCGGCTGAAAGATTCTTGATACCAATAAACGGTGACGATTCCTTATCCACAACGCCGTCTTTGAGGTCTGTCATATTTTCGCGCCGCTCGAATATACTTGTAGCCGCTACCTCGGCGGCTCTTTTAATAATGGTAAATAAATGGCGGATTTTGATATTCTGAAGCCTTGGGTTATTTTAATTAGCGGCACCTCGGAAAGCGTGAATAGCGTGGCTCTTGAACTTGCCGCTTATATTGAAATATTACGCGCAGGCTTTCGGATCAAACAGAAATCTCTTTCTATCCTTAACAGCAAAGACCCTTCCGCGATAAATTACATGGGACAGTCTCCACACATCGTTTTACGCGCTGGAGAGGGCAAGGAAAACGGTTTCTCGTGGCGGATGGATAAATTCCGTCTTGAAATCATCGGCGAGAGCGGACGCGGGCTTTTTAATGGTATGTTCGACTTTCTTTCGGCGTTGGGTTTCAAGTGGAAAACTCCGGGTAGTGAAGAATTGCCGCGTCGGAACAGTTTTGCCCCGCACATCCTCCCCATGCAAACCGCGGAAAACCACTATAATGGGCAGAAACGGTATCTGCTTTTCAGCGCTAATCAGAAAAAGGTGGAATCATGGATACTCTGGGCTGCGCGGAATAGAATAGACGCGCTGGTTTTTCCGCTCGGAAGCAAAGCTTTCCGCGTCTTCTTTAAAGAACTAATCCAGAGAACGCAAAGATACGAGATTGACGTCGAAGCGGGCGGATGGGAACTGCCCTTACTTGTTCCGCGTAAGTATTTTTTCTTTCATAAGGGGATGTTCCGCATGAACGAGGGCAAGCGGGACAAGAAAGTCAACTTCTGCCCAACCTCTCCAGAAACCATACGGATTATCTCTCAAGAAGCGCGGAAGGTTTTTTTAGCCCACCCGTATACGCGGGTTTTCCATTTTTGGCCCACTCGTGGGCATGAACATGAATGGTGTTCCTGTCCCACGTGCCGCGCTTTCACCGCGGAAGAACAGAACCGCATTGCGATCAACGTCGCCGCGGATGTACTGCAGAGAGTCCTCCCGTCCGCGGTCATTTCCTACTGCGAATTATCAAACGAAGAATCGAGCATCGATCTGCGCGATAATGTAGTTAAGATGAGCCGTCTTTTCGACACATTTGGACAGGAAACAAGCGGGTGGTTTTTTGCACACCCAAAGGGTGTTTAACAACTTCCCAATTGCTGTTGTTTGAAAGGGGGTACTGCTGTCCCCGTCAGGACGGCTACGCTTACTTGCAAGCGGAGCCTGTTCGGTGTTCGCACGCGAGGCGTGTTAGACAACTTCCCAATGGCTGTTGTTTGAAAGGGGGTACCGCTGACCCCGTCAGGACGGCTACGCTTGCAAGCAAGCGGAGCCTGTTCGGTGTTCGCACGTGAGGCGTGTTAGACAACTTCCCAATGGCTGTTGTTTGAAAGGTGTCCGCTGACCCCAGCATGATGGCTACGCTTGTTCGCAAACGTAGCCTGTTCTTTGTATGAAAAAAAGGAAATAATAAGAATCAAGAAGGTGGGCGCGGTTTCCAAAACGAAGACTGCTATCCGCCGCCTTTTTTCTGCGCCCCCCTCCGCTCCAGCCCGCGCAAGCGCGGTCTTCCGCTATCCCCCAAAAATCTCACAAGACGCTTTAAAACACCATCAGGGGTGTGCTGACAGTACTGTCAGAGGTGAGCTGATCGTACTGTCAGAGGTGCGCTGACCGTACTGTCAGGGATGCGCTGATCGTGCTGTCAGGGGTGTGCTGACCGTACTGTCAGAGGTGCGCTGACCGTGCTGTCAGGGATGCGCTGATCGTGCTGTCAGGGGTGAGCTGACCGTGCTGTCGGAGGTGAGCTGACAGTACTGTCAGGGGTGCGCTGACCGTACTGTCAGGGGTGTGCTGGTAATACTGTCAGAGGTATGCTGATAATACTGTCGGGGATGTTCTGATAATACGGTTGGGGGTGCGCTGACAATGCCATTAGCGCCGGTGCCTGACACCAACAAGTTTGAATAAGGCGGCGTCTGACACCAAAGCTTTAAACCACCCGCAGGGTGTCAGACGCCTAATACAACTAATAAGCCGGTGCCTGACACCAACAGCGGAGCAAAACACTTTAAAACACACGAAGTGTGCGCTTTAAAGCGTCTGCAAGGTGCGATTGCCTAGACTGCAATCAAGTCTTCAAACGCGGCGATGCCGTCGCCGTCCATAGCTCTGCCGATCTCCTTGCCGTCATTGGACAGCAGGATCGCGGTCGGCGTTGAAAATACATTGCGTTTCCCAGCTTCAGCGAGTCCCGCGTCAGTATCCGCGTTCACCATATCTACCGGTATACCAAGCCTATTCGCCGCGTCTTTCGCGGAGGGACACGCCGGGCATTGAGGGCGTACAAACAAAAGCACACGCGATTCCCCACTCGCCGCTCTCTGCGGCGTACAAGCCGCCTCTTCTTGCGGCACAAGCCTGATAAAAGGCGTAGACGCTTGCGCGGCTGTTTCACGGGCGGTTTTTTCCGCTATTTCATTATCGGAAACCTCGTAGAGCTTCCGCTCGCCGTATTCCTCCCGCTTCCCTTTGTTCCAATTCCGCACAGATCGATAATAACCCACGATGCGGCTATAAACTTCCGCGGGTCCGCCTTCCACATGGGCAAGGGATTCTCTCGCCTCAGCCAAATCTTTATCAATTTCTTCAATAGTTCTCATCATATTCTCCTTATAATATATCAAAACGGGGAATTGCAGGTGCTTTGCCAGCGGCAAACGCGCTGGTTTCACGTGCTGTCTCAATGAACCCAATCCCCAATAATAACCCATCCTTTCAACCGCCGTATTCAATCAAGCGGTGTCAGAGGTAAGTCTAGCTGTGTAAAACTTCCGCTCGTTCCTCTTCCAAGCTGGCGATCCGCTCGCGCAGAACCGCCTCTCTTTCCACCTTACAACGCGGGCAGGTAAAATGCTCGCCTTTCAGGTATCCGTGTATAGGACATACGGAAAAGGTCGGGGAAATGGTGTAATACGGGATGCGGTAGTTGTTAGCGATGGTTTTAACCAAATCGCGGCACGTTTGCCAATTTTCAATAGCCTCGCCCAAAAAGGCGTGGAACACCGTGCCGCCGGTGTAGGCTGTTTGCAGAGACTCCTGCAAGTCGAGCGCGTCAAAAACATCCTCCGTGAGCATGACCGGTAGTTGTGTGGAATTCGTGTAGTAAGGCTCGTCCGTTCCCGCGGTGATAATATCCGGAAATTGTACCTTGTCGTGCTTGGCAAGCCGATAAGACGTGGACTCCGCAGGAGTCGCCTCAAGGTTGAAAAGCTCGTTAGTTTCTTCCTGAAAGTCCGACAGTTTGTCCCGCATGAAGTCAAGCACGGCAAGACTGAACGTCCGCCCCTTCTCTGTGTTAATATTAACGTCGCTTCCCAAGAAGTTTTGCAGACATTCGTTCATGCCCACAAGTCCAATGGTGTTGAAATGGTTGCCAAGCTGTTTCAGGTAACGCTTGGTGTAAGGGAAGAGTCCGCTTTCCAAGAGCCGATTCACCAACTTCCGCTTAATCGAAAGACTCTCCTTCGCCAGCCTCATTAAATGCTCAAGGCGTTTGTAAAAGTCCTTCTCGTTCTTCGCAAGGTAGCCGATACGCGGGAGGTTGATGGTAACAACGCCGATAGAACCGGTGAGTTCATCTGATCCGAAAAGCCCGCCCCCGCGTTTGCGGAGTTCCCGCTTGTCTAAGCGCAGTCTGCAACACATACTCCGTACATCCCCCGGATTAAGGTCTGAATTAACAAAGTTCTGGAAATACGGGGTGCCGTAACGCGCGGTCATCTCAAAGAGCAAGCGGGCGTTTTCGCTGTCCCAGTCAAAGTCTGGGGTAATGTTGTAGGTTGGGATTGGGTACTGGAAACCGCGCCCTTCCGCATCCCCTTCAAGCATAAGCTCGATGAACAGACGATTCACCCTGTCCATCTCATGCTTGCAGTCTCCATAAGTAAAGTCCATTTCTTTTCCACCCACGACCGCCTTCATGTCCTTGACGTCTTCAGGACAGGTCCAATCCAGCGTGATGTTGGTGAACGGCGCTTGACTTCCCCATCTGCTCGGCGTATTCACCCCGAACACAAAACTCTGTAGGCACTGCTTTACCTCTTTGTCCTTCAAATTATCGGCGCGCACAAAAGGCGCGATGTAAGTATCAAAGGACGAAAAAGCCTGCGCTCCCGCCCATTCGTTCTGAAGGCAGCCTAAGAAGTTGACCGCCTGTTGCATCAAGGTTGAAAGGTGTTTCGCCGGCTTGCTGGTGATTTTATCCGCAACCCCGCCCAGCCCTTCGGCGATGAGTTGCCGCAGAGACCAACCGGCGCAGTACCCGGAAAACATAGATAGATCGTGAATGTGAAAATCCGCATTACGGTGCGCCGACGCTATTTCCGGCGTGTATACGTTTTTAAGCCAGTAGTTCGCGGTGATGGTACCAGAATTATGCAGAATCAAGCCGCCCAACGAATAGTTGACGTTGGCGTTCTCATTGACCCGCCAGTCTTCCTGCCTCAAATAGCCGTCCATCGTAGAATCAATATCCAACATAAGCCCTTTTACATCTCGTATTGCTTCATGTTTGGCGCGGTAAAGGATGTACGCCTTTGCCACCGCGACTTCCTTTGCCTCAATGAGGGCGTTCTCAACCAAGTCTTGAATTTCTTCAATAGCCGGAATCGAACTGAGATGACGGCTCTCCATTAACTTGTCGATTGCTTCTTCAACGCGGGCGGTAATCGCCTCTATGCTATCCGTTCTTTTGTCGGCGAATTCCCTCCCTACTGCCACAAACGCCTTAGTTATAGCATTCTTTATTTTATCGCGGTCATAGGTTTCAATTTCCCCAGACCGCTTAACCACGTGTTTTATCATTTTCTCCTCTAATATTATGAAAACTAGGACGCGCTTATAAAGCCTTTGATAGACTTTCTAACAACGCCGACCCATATCCCCGTTCTCTATTTCCTTCCCTAATTTCTGTATCTCTACGACAAATTCGTCTATGGTTTCAAAACGGCGGTATACAGAAGCGAAGCGGATATAGGCTACTTTGTCCAGCTCGTTCAGCTTCTCCATCACCAAGTCGCCTATGGCGCTTGCCATTATCTCGTTGCTTGCCTTGCCTATCATTGCGGCCGCATCTTCGACCTCGTTCACGAGACTTTCAATATTCATTTGAGACACCGGACGTTTTTCCACCGCCCTCTGAACCCCACGCTCGATTTTAACCCGCTCAAAAGGTTCGCGCCTACCGTCTTTCTTAATAACCATAAACGGCTTGATGTCAATCCTTTCGTAACTGGTAAATCTGAATCCACAACTCAAACATTCTCGTCGTCGGCGCACCGCGTCTCCAGCCGCCAGTGTGCGCGAGTTTGTTACTTTATCATCAAGACTGCCGCAATTCGGACATCGCATAACTTCCTCCTCCAAATCTTTGTCTTATAAAGAAATATTGCTATAACGTCTACAATATGTAGTGTTTTTACAAATCTCTCCCGATTGAATATAGTATATATAGTATCATATTTTTATGCAAGAGGTTTTGACGCTTTTTTGAAAAAATATTGATGTATTGCATAATATCAATCCTATGGCATCCATTTATACGAAACATCTCTTGCATAATTTTCTAAAAGGAAGTATACTTAAGAAGTATGGAGGAATTATTATGAAGAACATAATACCTTTTCTTTGCGCGCTAACTGTATTTGGTTTTTCCGGATGCGGGCGTTCTGCAAAGATAGACTATCGGATGAACGTTGCCGGACCAGACAACGGGAATTATTTCAATTGGAGCGCGGGAAGCGCGACGGTACAAGATGGCTTTGACCCATCTGCGCCAGGAGAGAACGGAACTACCGGTGCGAGTAGAGCCAAGTCTACCACTCGCTTCGACGCGGCTGTTACCTATGACATCCCCTCAAACGCGGCGAAACACACAGGTTACGCTCTGCCAGGAGGGTTGCGTGGGCTGTTTCTCTACCCGGTTGCGTCGGACGACACCCGCACCAACGACCAGTTGTCTGTAACGGCAAACGGTAAGGAGCTGACCATCCACTATGTTCACCGCGACTCCGCGTATGAAATCAAGACTGATGCGGCGGGTAAACTAGATGTAACCACAGCCGTTAAAGTCGCGCGGGGCGTCTGCTCAACGGAAGATCAGCACACATTCACTTTGAAGCCGGAGTTCTCCAAAACAGGCTCTGCATCGTCTAATATGGGCGACTTTGACTGGACAAAGGCGGTATTTACACCTGAGAAATTCAGCGACAATGCAACACGCCACTATACAGGTTCTCTTGACACTGAATTTGCCGGCAACATCCTCACCATTAAAGGGTCACTTAAAGAAGTGAAGTGATAGCCACCTGGGTCATAGCATCGCATTTTTCGTTGAAAATATTGCCTGCATGACCGCGTACCCACATCCATTCGACAGAAAGTGAAAAGCCGTCAAGTCGTTGCCAAAGGTCTTTATTTTTTACTGGCGTCTTGGCGGCTGTAATCCATCCATTTTTTTTCCATGTATATATCCATGAAGTTATACCCTGACGGACGTATTGTGAATCCGTGAAAACAACAGAGTCCAGGGACTTGTTATCGGAGATCATAACAGACACGGCTTCTAAAGCGTTTATTACGGCGAGAAGTTCCATGCGGTTATTTGTAGTGTTTTTCTCCCCTCCGTATTTTTCCGCGACTATACATTCAGATTCATCGAGTATGATATACGCCCATCCACCTGGTCCTGGATTTCCGTGACATCCGCCGTCCGTATAAATACTTATTCGCATAACGCCGCCTTTAGGAAGGATAGAGATTTCTCCACCCGTGCAAGAGCCTTTTCTTCGCCAAGCAGACGGAGGCTACCAAGGAGCGGTGGGCTCACCCGCGCGCCGGTGATTGCCACGCGGAGGGGCATCATCAGATCCCCGATTTTTACACCGGCACCAGCCGCGACTTTCTCTGCTTTTTCTTTGAAGAAAGCTTCCGCTTCTTCATCGTTTTTTGGGTACAAGGCAGATGCAAGGGGCTTGCCTAGTTCCAGCAGTTCCACAGTCTTGGCAAGATCAGCCTTTTTGGGGAAGAACTCGGACGGTTCGGGCAAAGGCGGCTCTTCAAACAAGTAAGCGATCTTTGATGGAATCTCCGACAAAAGCGAGACTCTCTCTTTTATAAGAGCCATTGCGCTGGTGAAAAGCGCCGAGTTTTCTTTTAATAACCTCTCGCAATAAGGCAGGGCAAGCTCTGCGAGTTCCTCATTGGTTTTCGTCCTTATATACAATCCATTGAACCAGTCGAGTTTCTTGTAATCAAAAACAGCCGGCGCCTTGTTGAGCTTATCAATAGCAAACGAGGCGACAAACTCTTCGAGTGTATAAACGTCCTTGCCTTCCTCGTAAGAAGCGCCTAACAGCGCGGTGTAATTCAACAACGCTTCAGGCAGGTAGCCTTGCCGTCGAAACTCGTCGATGCTTGTTGCGCCATGTCGTTTACTCAATTTCTTGCCATCGCTTCCCATGACCATAGGCAGGTGGCAAAACTGCGGCATATTCCAGCCGAAGCTTTCGTAGATTATTGCGTGTAACGGTGTTGAGGGGAGCCATTCTTGGGCGCGGAGTACGTGGGTTATATCCATGAGGTGGTCGTCAACTACGTTCGCCAGATGGTATGTGGGAAATCCATCTGATTTGAGTAGGACAGGATCGGGGTTCACATCCTCGTTCTTCCATTCTATATCGCCTAGAAGGTGATCGTGAAAGCGGGTAGACTGTCCCAGGGGGATTTTTAGCCTGACGACGTATGGTTCACCGGATTGTACCCGCGACTTGGCGGAGTCTGTGGGGATATTGCGGCAGAGTCTATCGTAGCCTGTTTCGCCTGAAT
This sequence comes from Treponema sp., assembly GCA_031264475.1. The sequence goes on from JAISEA010000027.1 coordinate 10,746, forward strand.
GGGTTGCCTCTCGTTCTTTTCTCAGACTTTCGAGTCTTTCGGCGGAGCAGAAGCAGTAATAAGCTTTGTCTTTGTCGAGTAATTCTTGGGCGGCTTTCTGGTAAAATGCGGTGCGTTGTGATTGAATATAGGGTTCATAAAGCCCACCTATGTCTGGTCCTTCGTCCCAATGTAATCCGAGCCATTGGAATGTATCAAACAAGTTTTGAACAAATGCGGGGTCAGACCGTGCGCGGTCTGTATCTTCCATCCGCAAGATAAAAGCGCCGCCCTGAGATTTTGCGAAGAGGTAGTTGAACAATGCTGTCCGTATTCCTCCGATATGCTGTAATCCTGTGGGGCTTGGCGCGTAACGAGTTCTTATTTTCATGAAGATAAAGATAGCGTAAACGGGCTAAATGTTCAACGGGCAAGTGGAGTCTACTCAATAGGAGGGGGGCGCGTCTTTCCCTAAACGGAGGGAAGGCACACAGTCGCCCTTGTGGTGCGCCCCCCTGTCTCCAGCCCGCCCCCGCGTGGCGGGTTTAAAAGGGGCGGTCTTCCGCCACCCCCCCAAAAACCCGGCGGTGTCAGTCATCGCCTTAACCCCGCCGTTACGTGGTGTCAGACACCGCCGCCTAACCGCCCCGTTGCGTGATGTCAGTCACCGCCGTCAACCTCGCCCGTTGCGTGATGTCAGTCACCGTCGCCTAATCCCGCCGTTGTGTGGTGTCAGAGACCCTGCCTTCGGTGTCAGACATTTTTGATGAGGCAATGCGTGCCTTGCAAAAAACAACAAACTATGCTATGCTTGAAACCGTCCCTGAAAAGAAGCGCGGTTTCAAGCGCAACTTCCAGAGGCGCCGCCTCCGTAGCGAGGCGTATTTTAACAACACCTCCAAAGGAGGCTTTTTATGTATAAATCAGTTTCCTCTTTGGTCCCCCCCCCCCGCAGCTGTTACATATAGGGCGTTTTTTCTGTAGTATCCTCCTTCTTCTTTTCGCTCTGACTCCTGTAGGCGCCGCAGGTGCCGCAGACGCACAGACTAACGCCGCAGGTGCCGCAGACGCACAGGCGAAGGACACGCTCGCCATCCTCCCCTTCACCGGAGCGCAGGAAACGGACGGCGAGACCATCGCGGAACTCTTCTCCTTTCAGAAAGACCTGACTGCTGTCTTTTACCCGGTGCCGCGCACCCGCATCGCCCACGCTATAAGCAATGAGCAGAAATTCCAGATGGGGTCCGGCATGACTGACCCTGACACCATAGCCGCTCTCGGTAAGCAGTTGGGCGCGACCTATGTGCTCGCCGGAACTATCACCAAGCTAGGTAACCAGAACTTGCTGGTTGTTGCCATACTGCACACGGAAAGCCTCCAGCAGATAGCGGGGGACATTCAGACCTACAACACCATCACGGACATAGAAGGTAAGCTGCCCGCTATATCTCAGAATATCGCCGCAGCTGTCGGTATGGATACCTCGCTCCTGTCCCGGCTCGCGCTTCCTCCATTGCAGTTGCTGGACGGGGCGGACAGCAGCGAAGCAGACGTGCTGGCGCAGATACTGGCGGTACACCTGATACAGAGCGGCAAATACGCGGTGTATCCACGCACCAAGAGCCTTGAGCAGGTACTGGATGAATACAAGTATGAGTTTAGCGGGCATACGGCTGACGTGTACCTGCCTAATATAGGGAAGGCGACTAACCCGCGTCTCGTGCTGTCCGTAACGGCGCGGGTCTGGGGCAGTGGCAATAAGTTCAACGCGGCGGTCATCAACCTTGAGACCGGGGTGCAGGTAGCCGGGGACACCGTGAATTATCAGAGCCTCAACGACGGCATGGACGCAATGGAAGATCTCGCGCTGAAGCTTACCGACATGGAGAAAGCGACGATTGTCAAGGCGGCACGAAAGAAGCAGGCGGCGGCAGAAGAAACGGCGAGGAAAAAGCAGGCGGCGGCTGCGGAGGCGGAACGTAAGCGGCAGGAAGCGGTAGAAGCGGCGAGGAAAAAGCAGGAAGCTACTGCGGAGGCGGCGCGAAAACGACAGGAAGCGGTAGAAGAAACGGCGCGGAAGAAGGCGGCTACTGTTGCGGAGGCGGAACGGAAGCGACAGGCGGCGGAAGCGGAGACAGAGCGAAAACAGGCGGAGGCGAAACAGAAATGGGAGAGTTTATCGAAAGAACATTATCCTCTTTCCTACTGTAGCGTGAGTCTGAATGTAGGCTCCACGTTTACAACGCCGGGTTTAACCATAAGTCCCGCTATAACCATCCCTGTTGTTGCGGTCGGCTATTTTGATCTGGGTTGCGACTTCGGCTTTATTAGCAGCGCCGATTATATCAAAGACTTGTCCTATAACTCATACTACCCCTACATACGGGCGAGCGCGTTTATACCTTTCGATGATGATGATTATTATCTTGCCAGCAAGTTCGGTTTCCACATCGGACTTGGCTACGGCTGTATGATAGCCGTCTATAAATTCGGCGACTATGACAGCCACGTGGTGGTTTCCGCCTTTGATGTCGCCGCAGGCTTCTTGTTCATTAACGCCATTGATCTGAGTTATTCAGTGCGGGTAAGCGCCAAAAGCGTTAATCATAAACTTTCCATAGGCTTGGTCTATAGATTTGGAAAAGAATAAGGAGGAGAATATGATAAAAGCATACTATTACGGCGTACTGCCATTTGTGTTTCTGCTGTGTTCCTGCGTGCTGGAAAGCGGCGTGCCGGGACCTGCGGGCGGCTATGTGTTCTATGACAAAGGCGCGTATTCGGACGGCTGGCGTTATCTGGAATGTGCGCCCGAAAATGCCGGCGAGGAAGTGAATTGGAACAGAGCAAAGACCTTATGCGAAGACTACAGCTTCGGCGGTTATGATGACTGGCATTTACCTCTCAGAAAGGAACTCAAATGGATGTGGGATAATCTGCACAAGAAGAGAATGGGTAATTTTGATCGTTCTTCTGGCTATGATGAGGACTGCTATTGGTCTTCAGAGGAATATAACGAATATGAGGCATATTACTTTAATTTTGGTAAAGATATGTTTTCTGGAGGAGACGAAGGTCATCAAAGCAAAGGTAGTAGCTACTACGACAGGTACGGTGGCCACGGTGACCATGATCACTACTTCCACGCCCGTCCGGTGCGAAAGTTTTAAGCAGCGATGGAGGCAGGTGTCAGACATCGGCGTTGTGTGTCATGGGTGTCTGACACCGTGAGTGTCTGACACCTGCCGGTTATTCACCAAACAACGAGTAGGAACCCCGCTTGTTTACAAGCGTGGTTCCGTCATGACGGGGACAGCGGCGCCCCCTTTCGTATAGCGCCCATTATGAAGTTTTTAAACAGCCGAAGGCTGTTAAACAGGCTGTGCCTGTTATTTTATATCTTTAAGGAAACAATTATGGCAAAAGAAACATTTTGGAAGGTCTGGCTCACATCAAACCGCCTTACCAAAGACATTGAAAATGACTTCGTTGCCGAAGTCTCAACCGCGGGCTCCACCATCCACAACAAGGACATCGCGTCCCGCATCGTCGCCGAGCGCTCGGAACTCCGCCTCGAAACCATCCTCAGCATCCTCACAGCCCGTGACGAAATCGTCCGCAAAACCCTGTTGCAGGGAACAGCGGTTCAGGATGGGTGCCTGCGTGTCGCGCCTCGCGTGAGCGGCTCGTGGCTCGGCGTCTCCCACGCCTTCGACCCCCAGACCCACAAGATCGGCGTTGACGCCAGCCCCACCGCGGAACTGCGCGCCGCGCTCGAAACCGTGGGCATTGAGGTCTTGGGTGAAAAAGAGGGCGCGGGCTACATCGCCTTGGTCACGGACATCGCCACCGGCAAGACTGACGGCACGATAACGCCGGACGAAGACATCCTCATCGTTGGGGACAAGATAAAGATAGCCCCGGAAGACGAGAGCGGTCTAGGCGTGTTCTTTGTTGACGCTCAAGGAACGGAACACCCGGTTACGCACAAGATAACGGAGAACCTGCCCAAGAAGCTGATAGTCCGCGTCCCTGCCCTTGCCGCAGGCTCGTACACGCTCAAGGTAATAACCCGCTATTCCAGTTCAAAAACGCTGGTGCAG
>JAISEA010000076.1 GCA_031264475.1 Treponema sp.
ACCTTTTTCTCAACCGAATGTTTCCACGCCTCCTCAATCTCAAGCAGTTTCAAATCACGAAACGCCTTGGAGAGCAGACGCTTCGCCGGGTTCTTCTCAAGACTAACGAGTTTCTTGAACGAATACTCGCGCACAAAGTCAAGATAATGAATCCACTCCGCAATACTCGCCACCTTTACCACAATACCCCGCTCGCTCATAAGCTCTATCAGTTCGCCCACCGCAAAGTCGTCTCTGCGTACATAAATTTCCCCCACGATAAGCACCTTGGGACAATCCTCCATCTTGCGCTTTAGCGGGATGTTCTTCACCGCGGTCGCGGTTCGCTTCAACTCGTCCCACACGTCCTTAGGACGGAACTCCACCGCATCCATCACCTTACGCCACGCAGTCTCAAAATCGCGGATCGCCTGTTTGGGCTTCTCCGCAGTCGCCAGCAACGTGGTCTGAATATCTTTAAGGTAATCCGCGATCAAAAGCCCCTTCCACATCTCTTTAGCGAAAGTAGGTCCAAGCTCCGTATAGGAATTGTCAGCCGAAAGCGTGAAAATTACCACGTTTTCCAAGCGTAAATCACGAAAAAGATTCTCATAATAGACGAAATACTGCCCTGTCCGACACGGACCCGTGGTGATTGGGACGAAAACAAGGTAAAGCTCGTCTTTGCGGTAATTCCCGCTGGCGATGAACTGTAGAACGCTCCCCAAGACCAGATGACTCGGCACACATTCCTTGCCCGAAGCGTGCGTACGCGCTATTTGGACCGTCTTCGCAGTCGCTACCGGCAGAGCCTCCGCGTTTATGCCTAAACTACGGATAGCAGCCGCCATGTACTCGGTTGAAATCGCGCCCATATTAGACAACAGCACCTTCACCCGCTTATTGCCTACGATCTCCAGCCGCTCGCCGGTCTTCTCATTGTCAACGCGCAGGTCAAAATCTTCCCCACGCGCCGCCTTCTCCGCGACGAATTTCCAGCCGTTGCTGTAGCGTTCCGTCTCGATTTCCGCCTTCTTGGATAGATAACCTTCAATAATGTCCAAAAACGCCTCGACCCGCGTGTCTATGCCCGCATCCGCGGAATGAGAGTCAAGCTCCAACACCAAGAAAGGTTTCTGCCCCATCGCCCATTTCAAATAATGGAGGATGAACGAGTCTGGCGCACAGGAGAAATTTGTGATGTAGGTGACATAGATGTTATCCTCTTTCTTGAGGAAGTTCGCACTCTTTACGTCTTGTTGTCCGTAATACCAATACATATTGGGGAATATATGTTCATCTTCAAAGGGTAAGATGTCAAAAGGCACGATGGAATAACCACGTGTAGTGAACTTCCGCGGGATACCCATGTTAGCCTCGGAGGTAAACGCATTGTAGGGGCGACCAAGCACCGCGATCACCGGGCGGTTTGCCTTCCTCGCGTCTTCGAGCGCCTCGTGTCCCAAGTCTTTGCACGCATCCATGTAGGCTTTCTGCTTGGCAAGCGCCTTGTCAAATGCGGCTTTGGTTTCTTCAGGCGGTACGCCGAGTCTTTTCATGGAGTCAACGAAGTACTCCAACGCCTTCTCCTCGCCGAACTTGAAGCTCACCACAAGCGTCAGCCATTTCTGCGGGTCAACGTCAGGGAACGCCTTTTGGATGTAATAGGGCAGGCTTTGGGTGATGGGGCAGAAGTTGGCGTGAACCTTGCCTTCGTAGCTTGCCATGTCGCGGAAGTGGGGCAGGAACACGTAGTCCGCGCCTTTGTCTAGGCAGTCTTGTACTGCGCCGTGGGCTATCTCTGCTGGGAAACAATAGGTTGACTCGGCGCGGGCAACGCCGGCGTGCGCTACTTCGTTGGAAAGAAAGGTCTTGATACCGAGTTCGTGGAAGAAATTGGCGTAAAGCGGGTAAAGCGTATGCACGGAGAACGCGCGGGGGATCCCCACGGTGAAAGCGCGTTTAAACGACGCGGGTTCCGCAGGGGCGAACTCTTCAAATAACATCTTCTGTCGGCGTTCAACGTAGTCAAATATTTCTACGTCTTTGACCGCCTTTCGCATATTCGTGTATTTGTTGCACCGTCCGCCGAACATATACTTGCGGTCGTTGACCGTGAGAACCTGAATGGGACAGCGGTTGTCGCAGGCTTGGCAGGTAAACACGCGCTCGTAGACGATTTCGCGTGAGAGGAGATCGTCGATGATAACTTGTTTCTCTGATAGCAAGCCGTCCGCGTGTTTACGCTTTGCCAAGAGCGCCACGCCGAAGCAACCTTGTAGTTCTGGCGAAGGGGGGACGAGAATTTCCTTGCCGATGAGCATGGCGAAGGCTTGGGGCACAGCCGGGTTCTTTGCCACGCCGCCTTGCAGGAATATTTTGCCTCCAATGGTGCGGTTGCCGACGACGCGGTTCAAGTAATTGGCTACGATGGAACAGACCACGCCTGCGGTGATGTTTTCTTTGGATGCGCCTTGTTGAACCGCCTTGCGTATGTCTGAATTGATGAATGCGGAACAGTGTTCCCCGAACTTACAAGGTGCGTCCGCGCCGAGGGCGATGGGACCGATGTCTTTCGCGCTGTGAATCGACAAGTCCCCGGAGGCGGATTCTTCCAAGAAAGAGCCTGTACCTGCTGAGCAGGCTTCGTTCATCGCATAGTCTATGGGCACGCCGTTTTTTAGGAGCACGTATTTAGCGTCTTGTCCGCCGATCTCGAAGATCGTTTCTACTTCCGGGTCAAAGTAGGTTGTGCCGACGGCGTGGGCGATGATTTCGTTGTAGACGCCGGGGGTTTCCAAGAACACGCCGAGGATTTCTCTGGACGAGCCTGTTACGGACACGAGGGTGATGTTTATATCTTTGACGCCGGTGTCTGCTAGGGCTTTGTCTTGTATGATTTTGAGACATTCTTTGAGGGCTTTGACCGGGTCTCCGTGGGTGCGTCCGTAGTGGCTGGCGGCTATTTCGTCAGTTTCGGCGTCGACGAGGCAGGCTTTAGTTGTTGTGGAGCCGCCGTCTACGCCGAGGATGTAGGCGCGTCCTTTTTGGACTTTGACGCTTGGTTTCTCGAAGAGGGTTACTTTGTCTTGGAAATCTTTCAAAGCGGAGAGGCTACCGAAGCGGACTGCGTTGGGGCGGAGTAGTTTGTCGGATGGGGGCAGGGGGGCGCCTGATTTGGATGCGAGAACAGCGGCGCCGAACGCCTCGAAGACTGCCGCGCTCTCTGGGATGATGAATTCGATTGCAGGGGCTTTTTCGCGGATGAATCTGACGATGTGTCGGTTGAAGGTGATGCCGCCGATGAGGGCGACTCTGCCCTTTGTGATCTTGGCGCGTTTCAAGAAGTCTATGACTTTGGTTGCCATGACGTCTGAGAGGGACAAGACGATGTCGTCTTTGGTGGCTTCGCGTTTATTGAGGCGGTGGGTGCAGTCGCTTTTCATGAAGACGGAACATCGGGTAGAGAGTGGGTAGACTTTTGCGGTGTCTGGGGTTTTATTTATATCTTCGAGGGTCATATTCATGCGAGCGAGTTGTTGTTTAAGGAATTCGCCGGTGCCGGAGGCGCATTTATTGCCTGAGAAGTTGTTGATGATCTTGCCGTCTTTATCGAGGCGGTATACGATGAGGTCTTCGCCGCCCATGCTTACGACAGCGTCAGCGGCTAAGCTGGACGCCTGCAATGCGGCTTCTACGCAGAGGGGTTCCAAGGTGCCGGGCACGTCGAACATGAAGCGACCTTCGTTGCCGGTTGCGAGGGCGAGAACGCCCTGGGGTATATCTTTATCAAGAAAAAGCTTTTGAACTGCGGCGGTAAAGTCGCCCTCGTGCGGCACAGACGCGCCCCACTCTATATTTTCATTATTACATAACACCATTTTAAGGCTGGTGGACCCGATATTTATTCCTAAAGTTTTCATAG